>NZ_JALW01000028.1:0-165452 GCF_000710795.1 Enterobacter sp. T1-1
CCGGATATCCGGGGTTATTTTTTAGCGCGGCACACGTAAGCCGTGTTCAATCCCGCGACTAAAGACCACCTGCCAGAGCTGAATATCACGCGCGCGGAACGCACCTGCGCAGGCATTCAGATAATAGCTGAACATCCGTTTAAATCGTTCAGAATAGTTGTCTGCAATATCAGGCCACGCTTGCTGGAAACGTTCATGCCACGCCATAAGCGTGGTGTCGTAATCCGCGCCAAAGTTATGCCAGTCTTCCATAATGAAGTGGCTTTCGCTGGCGTTGGCAATCTGGCGAACGGAAGGCAAACAGCCATTCGGAAAGATGTATTTATTGATCCACGGGTCAACGTTATTGTCCGTGCGCTTAGAGCCTATGGTGTGCAGCAGGAAGATGCCGTCGGGTTTTAAATTACGATCCACCACCTCAAAATAGGTGTCGTAATTTTTCGGCCCCACGTGCTCAAACATGCCCACGGAAACAATGCGATCAAACTGCTCGTTGAGGTCGCGGTAATCCTGCAGACGGATATCAACGTCGAGACCCTGGCAGCGCTCCCGGGCCATTTTTTGCTGTTCGGCTGAAATGGTTACGCCGACCACGCTGACGCCGTAGTGCTTCGCCATAAAATACGCCAGACCGCCCCAGCCGCAGCCGATATCCAGCACACGCATGCCGGGCTGCAGCTGCAGTTTTTCGCTAATCAGACGCAGTTTATCCTGCTGGGCTTCTTCGAGGGTTGTCGCCTTTTTCCAGTAGGCGCAGGAGTATTGCATGAAGGGATCCAGCATGCGGCTGAACAAATCGTTACCGAGGTCGTAGTGCTCTTTGCCCACGATCCACGCCCGCTTTTTGCTTTGCAGATTGAACAAACGGGCGGAGGCGACGCGCAACGTATCTTTTATATTTCGGGGGAGCTGGTTCTCCAGACCGGCGCGCAACACGCTGGCAAAGAAAATATCCAGCCGCTCGCAATCCCACCAGCCATCCATATAGCTTTCGCCCAGCCCTAACGATCCCTCGCGCAGCACGCGTTTAAAAAAATCGGGATGTTTGACCTGCGGATCGGAGGGTGAAGATCCGTTGATAGTGATGCCTGCACGACCTAACAGTTCACTGACGATCCGGGACCAGTTATCGTCCGGAACGCTGACTTCTTCTATACACGATGAACTCATAGCTTCTCCATCACCTTACTGTGATCAGAACCTTCAAACAGCGTAGACGCTTTTTATGGTTTGTGAGAAATCTCACGGTAAATACCGCGAGGCTAGTATCCGACGTAGAACAGAGGAAGGGAGATAACCCTTGCCGAAATGCCTTCCATGGTAAAACGGGAGCACTCCGGCTCCCGTTAACACTTAATATTTATCGTATTTAATCGAACCAAATTTAGTATAGGCCTCAAAATTTGGTGATTCAATAGAAAATTCTTAGCAACCTAATCACTGAAATGTTACATATTTTCCCCAGTGATTACGCGTGCGACGTCTCCGCCTGAGCATGGTTCTCAAGCTCGCGCTGTGCGGCGGATTGCATGCGATAACCCATTACTGCCAGCGCAACGGTGATCAGCATCACGCTGGTGGTAGTTAACAGCGGGGTAGCAATCAGCGCTGACACCACCAGGCTTGCCAGGAAGCACAGGCCGAGTTGCAGGGTATTTTGCAGCGCCGCGGCGCGTCCTGTCGCCTGCGGGAAAGGACGTAACGCCTGTGCGACCACGATAGGGTAAATGGCACCGTTAGCCACCGCCATCACGCAGAACGGAATCAAAATCTCCGCCAGACCGACGCCTGGAATAAACCCAACGGCCCAGGTGGCGCCCACGCTCAAGGCAAACAGCGCCAGCAGCCAGGGCAGCATCTGCTGGCCTTCCCATTTCTGCAGCGCCGCACGGCAACCATATCCCCCCAGCAGGAAGGCGATGGTCTGTGGGACATAGCTCAGGCCAATGGCGGCCGGGCTGTATCCCATATCGTGCAGAATAAACGGCGAGCCGGTGAGCCAGGCGAAGAAGCTCGCCGAGCAGGCGGCATAGACCAGGACGTTACCACGATACGCTTTGGCGCTCAGCAGGGAGAGGAACGTGATCGGTTTAGCGTCAGCATGCGCCTCTTTTTTATGCGCGGGCTTGAGGGCAAACGCCGGCAGCATCAGTACCAGGGTGATGGCAAATAGCGTGGCAAAAATGGCCTGCCAGTCGAAGTGCGCGAGGATCCAGCTGCCCAGCAGGGGAGCGAGGGCGGGTGACAGGCCAACCAGCGGCATAATGGTGGCGAAAATGCGGTTGGTACGGTTGGCCGGGTAGTAGTCGGTCACGAGAGCCTGCCAGGTTACCGCCGCGGCACAGACGCCGACGGCCTGCACAAAGCGCAGCACCAGCAGCCAGGTCGCATCGCGTACCCATAACATTCCCAGACAGCCTGCGGCAAAAATGGCCAGGCCCAGTAACAGCACCGGTTTACGTCCGAAGCGATCGGAGAGTGGGCCCCAGAGCAGCTGTGCGATGGCAAAACCGGCAAGGAACAAACTCAGGCTGGCGCTGATGGCCGCGGCTGGCGTTTGCAGATCTTCCTGCATCGCCGCAAACGCGGGCAGGTACATATCGGTGGCCAAAAAGCCCAGCACGCTCAAACCGCCGAGCCAGACTAAAAATCCATTCCTGGGTTGCATTGTTTTATTCTCCTTGAGGAGGCAGGTAGACACTGGCGCAGAGTGTAGGGAGTGCAAAGCGGGTTGTGAAACGCTAATATTTGGCGGTTGCATTCAAATTTTTTGCAGGCAGAAAATGTGGTCAGATTATTCTCTTGAAGTGGTGGATGCTGTCGCGCGTAACGGCAGCTTTAGCGGTGCGGCACAGGAGTTGCACCGCGTCCCTTCGGCTATCAGCTACACGGTGCGGCAGCTTGAAGAGTGGCTGGCGGTTCCGCTGTTCGAACGGCGGCATCGCGATGTGGAATTAACGCCTGCTGGCGCGTGGTTTTTGAAAGAAGGGCGTTCTGTTATCAAAAAAATGCAGATCACCCGCGAACAGTGCCAGCAGATCGCCAACGGCTGGCGCGGACATCTTTCCATCGCCGTGGACAATATCGTTAAGCCGGAGCGTACCCGGCAGATGATCGTGGATTTCTATCGCCATTTTTCAGACGTTGAACTTCGTGTCTCGCAGGAGGTATTCAACGGGGTCTGGGACGCGCTGGCGGACGGCAGGGCAGAAATGGCGATTGGCGCAACCCAGGCGATCCCCGTCGGAGGGCGCTATGCGTTTCGCGATATGGGCATGTTGAGCTGGAAATGCGTCGTGGCACACGATCATCCGCTGGCTGCCCTGGAGGGACCGCTGAGTGACGACACGCTGCGCAACTGGCCGTCGCTGGTGCTGGAGGATACCTCGCGCTCGTTGCCAAAACGTATTACCTGGCTTCTTGATAACCAGCGGCGGGTGGTAGCGCCGGACTGGGAATCCTCCGCGACCTGCCTCAGCGCCGGGCTGTGCGTCGCGATGGTTCCCGTCCATTTCGCTAAGCCGAGAATCGATACCGGTGAATGGGTCGAGCTGACGCTGGAGAATCCGTTCCCGGATGCGGCCTGCTGCCTGACGTGGCAACAAAATGATGTGTCGCCCGCCATGGCATGGCTACTGGATTATCTGGGAGACAGCGAAACGCTTAACCGGGAATGGCTACGGGAGCCAGCTTAGCTGGCTCCACACGAGATTAACGACGGTAGTCGCGGAATGGACCATCCGCAACGGAACGGCGCTCGATAAGGCGCGGGTGAACTTCAATGGACTGCGACTCTTCACGTTTGTTGACGATCCTGTCCATCAGCATATTGAAGGCCGTTTCACCGAGGGAGTCCTTCGGCTGGTGGATGGTGGTCAGCGCAGGCGTGAAGAAGCGCGCGTTGCGCACGTTGTCATAGCCGATCACGGAAATATCCTGCGGCACGCGCAGGCCCAGCTCATCGGCTGCACACAGAGCCCCCATCGCCATGATGTCCCCGCCGCAGAACACCGCCGTTGGACGATGCGGCTGAGAAACGATCTGCTGCATGGCGCGGTAGCCAGACTCCGGCTCAAAGTCGCCCTGCACGATCCAGTTTTCCGGCACGGTGATCAGCGCTTCTTCCATCGCCTTCATAAACCCGGCCAGACGGCCAGCACCGGTGTTGCGCTCGAGCGGCCCCGGGATCACGCCAATTTCACGGTGACCGCGTTCAATCAGATAGCGGCCCGCCATATAACCGCCTTCGAAGGCGTTATCGATGACGGAGTCGGTAAAGTCGGCGCGCGCTTCGCCCCAGTCCATCACCACCATTGGGATATGACGATACTCTTCCAGCATGGAAAGGACAGATTCCGGGTATTCGGAACACATCACCAGAAGGCCATCCACGCGTTTTTGCGCCATCATCGACAGATAGGCGCGCTGTTTTTCAATATTGTTCCACGCGTTGCCGAGGATAAGGGTATAGCCTTTCTGGAAGCAGTTTTTCTCAACCGCTTCGATGATTTCGGCAAAATAGGCCGCTTCACTGCTGGTCGCCAGCAAACCAATGGATTTGGTGTGATTAACTTTAAGGCTACGCGCAACGGCACTCGGCGAGTAGTGCAGCTCTTTGATTGCCGCCCAGACGGCGTTGCGCGTCTCTTCCGCTACGAAGCGGGTTTTGTTAATTACATGTGATACGGTTGTAGTGGAAACGTTTGCGCGTTTTGCTACGTCTTTAATTGTTGCCATTAAATGTCACTCCAGACCATATCCTAAACTCCTGAAAACCTTGAAGGTAAACGTTTGCCTTCTCTCACCCTTATCACGCAATCTTGAATTGCGGCACGCCAGGAAAACGACACGGGACGTCAGGAGGGGGTCAATGGCCGGTACGCTAATAAATTTAGCGTGGAATTTTGTCCTATCTTGATGAAAAGGGGAAGAGCTAAAGTGGTTATCCGTTTAAATCCTGGAAGATTTTTGACGTAAATTGTGTAAAAATGAGCAAGCTCACTTTTCGTGGGGGGATTAAAAGGAGAAAAATTGATGAGTTCCGATCTGAAGTTTTCGCTGTTCACCACCGTTATTGTGCTGGCGCTGATTGTTGCTGCAGGTCTGACGGCTGCACTGCACTGATTTACGCGGAGGGGGCGTTCGCTCTCTCCCGCTCGTCCTGATTGTTACATCTCCGGCAAAAATCTTTTGCCAATTTGTTAACTTCTCATTTTTTGTGATTGATGTCATGCTTTCGGCTTCTTTGTTCTGTGTCACCACATGACACGGCATCCGGAGTTGACGCATGAAAATCAATTTTCCCCTGCTGGCCCTGGCGATTGGCGCTTTTGGGATTGGCACCACTGAATTTTCCCCTATGGGACTCTTACCGGTTATCGCCCGCGGTGTGGACGTCTCTATCCCTGCAGCCGGGATGTTAATCAGCGCCTATGCCATTGGTGTGATGGTAGGGGCACCGCTGATGACGCTGTTGCTTTCCCACCGAGCGCGCCGCAATGCGCTGATTTTCCTGATGGCTATCTTTACCCTTGGCAACGTGCTCTCCGCCATTTCGCCTGATTACACCACGCTGATGCTGTCACGTATCCTGACAAGCCTTAACCACGGCGCTTTCTTTGGGTTGGGGTCGGTGGTGGCGGCAAGCGTGGTGCCCAAACACAAGCAGGCGAGTGCCGTGGCAACCATGTTTATGGGCCTGACCATCGCCAACATTGGCGGCGTTCCTGCGGCCACCTGGCTGGGTGAGGTCATTGGCTGGCGTATGTCGTTCCTCGCAACCGCCGTACTGGGCGTTGTCGCGATGGTGGCGTTGTTCTTCTCTCTGCCGAAAGGCAGCGCTGGTGAGCGTCCTGAAGTTCGTAAAGAGCTGTCGGTACTGATGCGCCCGCAGGTGCTCTCGGCGCTGCTCACCACCGTGCTGGGTGCCGGGGCGATGTTTACCCTTTACACCTATATTTCGCCGGTGCTGCATGACATCACTCACGCGACGCCGATCTTTATCACCGCGATGCTGGTGCTGATTGGCGTGGGCTTCTCGATGGGTAACTATCTGGGTGGGAAATTTGCTGACCGCTCCGTAAGCGGAACGCTGAAGGGTTTTCTGACCCTGCTGATTGTCATCATGATTGCCATTCCCTGGCTGGCGCGTAATGAGTTTGGCGCGGCCATTGCGATGGTCGTCTGGGGTGCGGCCACCTTTGCCGTGGTTCCGCCGCTGCAGATGCGCGTAATGCGTGTCGCGCATGAGGCGCCGGGTCTTTCATCGTCGGTGAATATTGGCGCGTTCAATCTGGGCAATGCGCTCGGTGCCGCAGCGGGCGGTGCTGTGATTTCGGGTGGTCTGGGATACAGCTTTGTGCCGGTGATGGGGGCCATTATTGCCGCGCTTGGCCTGCTGTTAGTGATGATGTCGGGTCGTAAACAGCCTGAAGCGGCCTGTGCTGCCGAATAAAAAAACGCAGAAGGGGAAACCCTTCTGCGTCTCTCTTACGCGGCGAAGTTCTTCGCCACAAAGTCCCAGTTAACCAGTGCCCAGAAGTGCTCCAGGTAGTTAGGACGCGCGTTACGGTAATCAATGTAGTACGCGTGTTCCCAGACATCCACGGTCATCAGCGGTGTCGCGCTGGTGGTCAGTGGTGTACCCGCGTTAGACGTGGAGACGATAGCCAGTTTGCCATCGGCCTCTTTTACCAGCCATGTCCAGCCAGAACCGAAGTTTTTGATTGCGGCATCGGTAAATTTCGCTTTGAACTCCGCAAAGCTGCCAAAGGCGGCGTTAATCGCAGCAGCCAGTTCACCGGTCGGCTCGCCGCCAGCATTTGGTGCCAGGCAGTGCCAGTAGAAGGTGTGGTTCCACACCTGAGCAGCGTTGTTGAATACGCCACCGTCTGAACTGCGGACGATCTCTTCCAGCGTTTTGCCTTCAAAATCGGTGCCCTTGATCAGGTTGTTCAGGTTGGTGACATAGGTCTGGTGATGTTTGCCGTAATGATATTCCAGGGTTTCCGCAGAAATGTGCGGTGCCAGGGCGTCTTTTGCATACGGTAGTGCAGGTAATTCGAACGACATTGCTTCTCTCCTTATTGTATTTTGCGTTGCCAATAACCACACAGACAACAAGGACAGGATAGCAAATTGAAAGGGTATGCAAAAGAGGAACTTACCCTGCCGTAGTGACGGCAGGGCAGGGTTTAGCGGATGGTTTTCGGCGTCATGACGCGGCGTGCGCCGACGTAGTGACGCACCCAGTAGTCTTCGCTAAGCGAGGTGATCTGAATGTCCTGACCGCTTCGTGGGGACTGAATAAACTTCCCGTTACCCACATACACGCCGACGTGATCAGCCGTACCGCGACCCTGGGTGCGGAAGAAGACCAGATCGCCATTTTGCAGCTCGCCACGGTTAACGGGGGCGGCGTCGCGCAGGTGGTACATTTCATTGGCGGTACGCGGAATGCGGAATTTCACCAGATCTTTATAGGCGTAATACACCAGCCCGCTGCAGTCAAAACCGGTGCGGGGAGAGGTGCCACCCCAGCGATACGGTTTGCCAATTTGCCCCATCAGCTTATTCATCGCCGTTTTTTGCGCTTTCTGTACCCGAACCTTATGCGCGTCGGCAATTTTTGTCACTTTCGTGCATTTGGCTTTATGCCCTTTGCGCGTGGTGCATTTTTCCGTTACGAGGTTGGCAGCAGTTTTTGAGGCTTTACGTTTCGATGCGAGGGCAGTGCGGGAAGATGTTGATTTCGATTTGCTGGAGGCGGTCTTTTTCGTTTGAGCGGTTGTTTTTTTCTTTTCGTTCTTACTGGTAGTCTTTTTTTTACGTTCTGTGGTTTTTGCCAGATGCGTTTTTTGCACAGCAGAGTGCCGCGCCTGTTGAGAGGCGTTTGCCGCTGGCGTGAAAGAGAGTGATGTAAACAGTAAAGCACAGAGCGTGATCGAGATTTTATTTATCCGCGCCACTGGGCAGTCCCCTGATAAATGCAGGTCATCAATAATACCCGCGTGTGATTTACAAAGCCCGTCGATTCTAATCCATAAAAACCCGAGAAGTTAATAGCATTTTTCAATCTAAAAACCTGTTTCGTTAGCAAGTGCAAAAAAATTCATCGATTTGTCGCACAATTGTTCACGCCCTAAGCAAAACCCTGCCTGTCGCAGGGTTAAGCACCATTTACAATGCAACTTTTCGCCACTCGCGATAAAATAGCTATACGTGACAAAAATGTTATTTTCCGATGCCAGTCTGAACCGCTACAATGTCAGACTAATGCCGTAACAGAAGTTAAAGGAAGCAAGACATGAGCACCACTATTGAAAAAATCCAGCGCCAGATCGCTGAAAACCCAATTCTGCTGTATATGAAAGGTTCTCCGAAGCTGCCAAGCTGTGGCTTCTCCGCGCAAGCGGTTCAGGCGCTGTCTGCCTGTGGTGAACGTTTTGCTTACGTTGATATCCTGCAAAACCCGGACATCCGCGCTGAGCTGCCAAAATACGCGAACTGGCCGACGTTCCCGCAGCTGTGGGTCGACGGTGAACTGGTTGGCGGTTGCGATATCCTGATTGAAATGTATCAGCGCGGCGAACTGCAGCAGCTGATCAAAGAGACGGCGGCGAAGTACAAAACCGAAGAGCCGGACGCAGAGTAATTTTCTGCGCAAATAAAAAAGCGACCTTAAGAGGTCGCTTTTTTTTATTCTTCGCTGTCGCCCATCGCCAGCGGCCAGCCGCCCAGACGCTTCCAGCGGTTGACTATTTCACAGAACAGCTCTGCGGTGCGCTCCGTATCATACAGCGCGGAGTGCGCCTGCGTGCCGTCAAACTCAATCCCGGCCGTAATACAGGCTTTTGACAAGACCGTTTGTCCCAGTGCCAGGCCACTCAGTGCGGCGGTGTCAAAGGTCACAAACGGGTGGAAGGGGTTACGCTTAAGAGAGGCTCGCTCGGCGGCGGCCATCGTAAAGCTGTGATCGAACGTGGCGTTATGCGCCACCATAATGGCACGGCTGCAGTTGCTCTCTTTCATGCCTTTACGCACCATTTTGAAAATGGCGTGCAGCGCGTCATATTCGCTCACCGCACCGCGCAGCGGGTTATGCGGATCGATGCCATTAAACGCCAGCGCCTCTGGCTGCAGGTTTGCGCCTTCAAAGGGCTCAACGTGGAAATGCAGCGTGGTGTCCGGTGTAAGCCAGCCCTCTTCATCCATCTTCAGCGTGATGGCGGCAATTTCAAGCAGCGCATCGGTTTTAGCGTTAAATCCGGCTGTTTCGACATCAATGACAACAGGATAAAAACCACGAAAACGGTCGCACAGACCGGTAAGTTGAGCGTTATCGGACATCAGGGTCTCTTACAAGGGGAAAAAAGCAGAGCGCATTATGGCAAATTTTGGCGTGGGATGCAGTAAAACAACGGGCGCATAGTGCGCCCTGAGGGATCAGTTGCCCAGACCGCGACCGGCGTCTTTGGCTTCAATCAGCTCGATTTTATAACCGTCTGGATCTTCAACAAACGCAATCACGGTGGTGCCGCCTTTTACCGGGCCCGCTTCACGCGTGACGTTGCCACCGTTGCTGCGAATGCGTTCACAGGCTTCTGCCGCGTTGTCCACTTCCAGCGCGATGTGGCCATACGCCGTGCCCAGCTCATAGCTGTCGACGCCCCAGTTATAGGTCAGCTCGATAACCGCTTCATCCGTTTCCGGGCCGTAACCCACGAATGCCAGCGAGTATTTGTATTCCGGGTTTTCGCTGGTGCGCAGCAGCTTCATACCCAGTACGTTAGTGTAGAAATCGATGGAACGTTGCAGATCGCCAACGCGCAGCATGGTGTGAAGTAGGCGCATAATTTCCTCATTAACCAATGGAGTAGAGTATCTTTTTGAACAGAAACGATGTTTTAGTATAGCGGCGAAAGACCGCCGCTATCAATGCACAACGGAGAGATTACAGCGTAGGGTAGTCGGTATAGCCTTCCGCGCCGCCGCCGTAGAAGCTTTCCGGGCGCTGTGGGTTCAGCGCTGCTTTCTGCTGCAGACGGGCAACCAGGTCCGGGTTGGCAATGTAATCACGACCAAAGGCCACGGCGTCGATCAACCCTTTATTAATCAGATCTTCGGCTTTCTCCGGCGTATAGGCCCCCGCACCGATGATCACCCCGTGGAAACGCTCGCGCACTTTCTGGCGGAAGGCCTCAGAGTAAGGCTGACCACCGGCCCAGTCCGGCTCGGACATGTGCAGATACGCGATACCGCGTTTCGCCAGTTCTTCAATCAGATACAGCGCGTCCGCTTCTTCGTTCGGACCGTTGTCGACGTTCTGGAACGTACCGATTGGGGAGACGCGAATACCAATACGGTCCGGGCTCCACTCCTGACAAACGGCATCAACCACTTCCAGCACCAGACGGGCGCGGTTTTCGACGCTGCCGCCGTACTGGTCGGTGCGGTGGTTGGACGACGGTGAAAGGAACTGGTGCAGGAGGTAACCGTGCGCGGAGTGCAGTTCAACCAGATCAAAACCGGCTTCGCGGGCGTTAGCTACGGCCTGACGGAAATCGTTCACGATACCCGGGATCTCATCCAGCTCAAGGGCGCGTGGCGTTGAGGTGTCGACGCGGATCGCGTTACCGTTTTCATCGCGCAGGGAAGTGCGGGTATTCGCATTCAGGGCTGACGCGGAAACCGGTGCCTGACCGCCAGGCTGAATGCTGCTGTGAGAGATACGACCGGTGTGCCACAGCTGAACCGCAATGCGACCCTCTTCGGCGTGAACGCCAGCGGTGATTTTCTTCCAGGCGGCAATCTGCTCCGGGCTGTGCAGGCCTGGTGCGCCGGCATATCCCTTCGCCTGTGCGGAAATCTGCGTGGCTTCAGTGATGATGAGGCCAGAGCTGGCGCGCTGACGATAGTATTCACCCATCAGTGGGGTTGGGATATCACCCGGCTCAATGCTGCGCAGACGGGTGAGTGGGGCCATAAACACGCGGTTTGGTGCGGTGACGGCGCCCACTTTCAGTGGGGTGAAAAGTTTTTCAGCTGACATAACGACTCCTGAGTAGACCAGTCGACTAGCAATTAAGTAAATAAAAACGCCTGCTACACGCCAGGCGCAGTAATGCTGCTATTAACGTGTGCCAGTGCGCTTTCCAGCGGCACGGCACTGCGGGAAATTTTGGCCTGCAGGTTCGCCCCTAACCAGAGCGAATATAAAACCTGCGCCTGGGTTAACGCCTCACCGGCGAAGGCCAGCGTTTTTTCACGGCGGCCATTCTCAAGCGCCTGCGCCAGCAGGGCGATCACGCCGCTGGCACCTTTATCCATTGCCGCACGCATATCTTCGGAGAGATCGCACACTTCTGCAGAGAGTTTTACCGTCAGGCAACCGCTGATAATGCCCTGCTGACAGAACTGGTTCAGCGTTTCCTGATAGTAGTTGAGAACACGATCCCGATAGTTTCCTTCACCACTGGCGAAATGGGTAGCCAGGCGTTGATGGTAGCTGGCATAGTGCCGCTCCAGCATCGCCACGCCAAACGCCTCTTTGGATCGGAAGTAGTGATAAAACGACCCCTTTGGCACTTCAGCGGTTTTAAGTAACTCGCTTAACCCCATACCGGTAAACCCGCGATGCATGCAAAGCCGCTCGCCGGTCGCCAGTAAATGTTCGCGTGTATCGTGTTCAGTATTTCTGCTCATGGCCAAACTCTAATAGACCGTTCGGTCTATTGCAAGGGCGTTTACTGACGACATGCGTTCAGAATATCCAGTTGCTGCTGATAAACCGTTGATTTCACATCCATCATACCCAGTACGGTAGAGAACAGATTATCCTGCGAAACCGCATTTTTTGCTGCGTAGTCGCGCAGGCACTGCGCGTTGATACCAAAGTTTTTCGCGTAGTCCGGTGATAACCAGAACATGAACGGAATGTGCGTTTGTTGCTCTGGCGCCAGCATGTATGGCGTGCCGTGCAGATAAATTCCGCTTTCGCCCAGCGATTCGCCGTGGTCGGAAAGGTAAATCAGCGCGGTGTTCATATTTGCCTGACGAGCCTTCAGCGCATCGATGGTTTTGCTGACCACGCTGTCGGTATACAGAATGGTGTTGTCATAGGTATTCATCAGCGCCTGGTGATCGCAATCCTGAATCTCATTGGTGTCGCAGGTTGGGGTGAATTTGCGGAAATTGTCCGGGTAACGGTGATAGTAAGCCGGGCCGTGGCTGCCCATCAGGTGGATAACCAGTACGGTGTCCTGTTTCAGGCCGTCCAGCACGTTGTCGAGACGGTAGAAGTTCACATCATCAATACAGGACTTGTCTTTGCAGAACTGATCCAGGTTCCACTGGGTCATATCGCTATGGGGTACGCGGTCGCAGGCACCTTTACAGCCGCCGTCATTGTCGCGCCACAGCAGGTTGATTCCCGCGTGTTTGAGCACATCGAGCAACCCTTCCTGGTGATGCGCCAGGTCGGCATCGTATTTGCTGCGCGTCATCCCGGAGAACATGCAGGGAACGGAAACGGCCGTTTCGGTACCGCATGACGTGGCCTGCGGGAAGTTGATGACATCCTGTTTTTTCAGTTCCGGGTTCGTTTCACGGCCATAACCATTCAGCGAGTAGTTCGCGGCACGTGAGGCCTCACCGACAACCAGCACCAGAACCGTTTTCTTGTTCTGTCCTGCAATCAGCGGGCCTTTATGCGCATCTTCACCTATACGCACCAGCGTTTGGTCACCTTCGAACCAGCGCATTTTGCTGTATTTCATCATGGCGCTGACGTAGTTAGCAGGGGTGACCATCTTGACGATGCTCTTATTGTTGCGAAACAGCGACGCATAATCTTTATAAAACACGGCGGCGACGAGGATGATCACCAGCAGGGCGCCAAGCATGGCGGCAACGCGCATCAGCAGCGCATACCACCATTTTCCGGTCTGAATACGCGTCATCGCCAACACCACGGAAGGAACCAGTCCTGCTATGACAATCCACAGAATCATCTGCGGCGTGACCAGCGCTGTGGCTTCCTGGGAGTTGGTTTCGAACACGTTAACAATCATGTTCTGATCGATAACCGCGCCATAGGTATACATAAAGTACGTTGCCGCGGCACAGCCGACGGTTAAGACGATCAGCAGCGGCTTACGGATAAAGGGGATATTGAGCAGGCTGAAGACAATCACCCAGCCGCAGAACAGCACCAGCGGCACGGACGCGGCAAAAAGGATATCGTGAAGCCTTGCCGGGGCAATAATGGCCCAGCTACGTTGAATAAACAGTGCGTTTATCAGCGTAAAGAAAAGCGCACAACCCAGAGTGAATTTTATATCGTTACACTGTAACTTCTTCGTTAACCACATCGAAAAGAAACCTGTCATCATATTGATGAGGCGAGTATAGAGAGGGAAGATTAGTGAAACCTTAATGCCACAAAACTGTGGTAAAGCCCTTGCACGTGGGGCGTTTAACGTCTTCACTGTAGGTGAGTGTCGGTATTCGGAGGTGAACGTGGCAGAGCAGCTGGAGTTTTTCCCCATCCAGAGCCCGTGCCGGGGGATTTGTCAGGTGGATGAACGCGGTTATTGCCGTGGGTGTATGCGTACCCGCGACGAGCGGTTTAACTGGCAAAATTTCAGCGACACGCAAAAGCAGGAGGTGCTTCGCCTCTGCCGCCAGCGGTTTCTGCGCAAAATACGTGCAAACAAGCCCGGTGAAACCGAAGAACCCCAGCAACCTTCACTGTTTTAACACGCTTATTGCGTATACTCATGACATCACTTCCTTGAGGAAAATGTTATGGTTCAGCGTATTACCCTTGCCCCCCAGGGGCCAGAATTCTCCCGCTTTGTGATGGGTTACTGGCGCCTGATGGACTGGAATATGTCCCCCCTGCAGCTGGCGAGCTTCATTGAGGAGCACCTCGATTTAGGGATCACCACCGTCGATCATGCTGACATTTATGGCGGCTATGCGTGTGAAGCGGCGTTCGGAGAAGCCCTCAAGCTGGTTCCGGCGCTGCGTGAGCGGATGGAAATTGTCACCAAATGCGGTATTGCCACGACGGCAAAACCTGAACATACCCTTGGTCATTACATTACCGATAGCGCACATATCATCAAAAGCGCCGAGCAGTCGCTGGTGAACCTGGCGACGGATCATATCGACCTGCTGCTGATCCACCGTCCCGACCCGTTAATGGATGCCGATGAGGTCGCCGAAGCCTTCCTGACGCTGCATCAAAGCGGCAAAGTGCGTCATTTTGGCGTCTCAAACTTTACCCCGGCGCAGTTTGCGCTGCTGCAGTCTCGTCTGCCCTTTACCCTGGCCACCAACCAGGTGGAAATCTCCCCGGTGCATCAGCCATTGTTGCTGGATGGTACGCTCGATCAGCTGCAACAGCTGCGCATCCGTCCTATGGCGTGGTCTTGCCTTGGTGGCGGTCGTCTGTTCAATGACGATGAATTCCAGCCGCTGCGCAATGAGCTGGAAACCATTGCCCGTGAACTGAACGCTGAGAACATCGAACAGGTGGTTTACGCGTGGATCCTGCGTCTGCCGTCGAAACCGCTACCAATCATTGGTTCCGGTAAAATTGAACGCGTCCGTTCTGCCCTGGCGGCTGAAGAGCTGCAGATGAGCCGTCAGCAGTGGTTCCGCATCCGCAAAGCTGCGCTCGGTTACGACGTTCCGTAAACCGGTAAAAATGTGACTTTCCGGTGAAATCTTTGCCTCTGGTATACACTTAAGAGGCAAAAAATAACCAGCGGAGGTCATATGAAGCGTTTTGCTCTGGCACTGGTCACGCTGGTTGTTTGCGCAGGGGCGCAGGCAGCCAGCGATGAAGTAGAAATGAATCTCGTCACCTCGCAGGGCGTAGGTCAGTCCATCGGCACAGTGAAAATCACTGAAACCGACAAAGGACTGGAATTTGCGCCCGATCTCAAGGCCCTGCCTCCCGGCGAACATGGTTTTCATGTTCATGCTAAGGGGAGTTGTCAGCCCGCGTTAAAAGAGGGTAAACCCTCGGCAGCAGAGGCGGCAGGCGGCCACCTTGACCCACAACATTCCGGTAAGCATGAGGGCCCGAACGGAATGGGCCATCTGGGCGATCTGCCCGTGCTGGTGGTAAATAATGACGGCAAAGCCACGGATCCGGTTGTTGCGCCACGCCTCAAAAAGCTGGATGAGGTCAAAGGCAAGGCGCTAATGATCCATGTCGGCGGCGACAATATGTCCGATCAGCCGAAACCGCTTGGCGGTGGTGGGGCACGCTATGCCTGCGGGGTGATCTGATCCCCAATCGTCCCCGGCGGTGGCGCTTGTTCCAGCTGCGAGAGGGAACAGTGCAGCCGCCAGATTATCGACGCTAAATCACGCGCGGCGGGCTGATGGTGGTGAGCAAGACTGTCGCAGATCCGCTGCAGTTCAGTCAGCGTCGCTTCCAGCGGGCGTTGCTGAACGCCGCGTTCACTCATCACATCGCGTAGCAGAGAGATGCACACGTCGCGCACCTGCGACAGCGGATCGGAGCGTGTCTCCCATGCGCGAAGTTGCCAGACCACGTGGGAACAGTTCAGCAGGACCACTCCCCAGCGCAGCAGCCAGCGGCGGGAAAGCGAGTCCTGGCTGTTATTGAGCTGGCTGACATGGTGGTACACCAGGGATTCATACTCACTTTCACGCAGATGCGGTTTACGGCTGAGCTGATCGACAAACCCCCGACGAAGCTCGCGGATATGGCGTCGACTTTTACGCGCGTCTGAGCCGGGGCGTAATACGGCAAAAGCCAGCCACGCCAGACCCACGCCCAGGATTTTTGCCAGATTGTCATTGAGAAAATCGGCGTAATCATAAACCGGCGGGTTTGTGACTGAGATAAACGAGCCCATAAAGACAATCAACTGACCCCAGAGCCCCGCCAGTTTGGGCATTTGCAGCTTCAGAAGCTGCATCGTGGTTAACAGCGGAAACAGAAACAGCAGGAACTGCCACAGGTCGCTTATCTGCACCATCAGGCCGAACTTGACCACAAAGCTGAACAGCGATAACAACACCAGCGTGCGCAGCAGCAGCGTAAGCGAGTTGAACGGCGAGGCGGCGACGGAGTAGAGCACGCAACTGATGGCGGCCAGCGTGAGCGCGGCGGAGCCAGATTCCCACTGCGTGGTGATGCTCCATGCCCCCACCAGCGTCAGGGCGCAAAAGGTTCGAAAACCGCTCCACAGCGCTTCCAGATAGTCGGTGTGCCGCGCCAGCGCCGGGCTACTGGGAACGGCGAATTCCGTTATCGGCGTGGCATTTTCAACGGCCTTGATCCAGCGACTGCTGCGCAGATACAGGCGGCAAAAGTAGTTCAGACGCTGCCAGAAGGCGCGGTGGCGATAATCGTACTCATCTTTCGGCGCAAGCGGGGCGATAATGCGGGCCACCGTGTAGATGTCGGCATCCGGGCGGGCAAGGGCTGCGAGCAGCATTTCAATGATGGCGCGGGTGTTTTCCGGTGGCGTTGACCAGTTGAGCAACATCCGGCGCAGACTGGAGATCGCACTGGTCATCCGTAGCTGCTGGTGAAGCAGGTAGTTCAGCAGGGTATTCTGGCGGCGAAAACGATAATGGCTCCAGAAGGCCTGAATGCGTAACAGATTCATGGTCAGGATCTGACCAATCACCTTTTCATGCGCCAGGCGAATCTCATCGTTAGTATCCGGCTGCCAGAGCAGGCTCGCATGTTCCAGCAAGCGGGTATGCATGGTCTTCAGCGCCGTGATAAGCGCGGTGCCGTCGGAGGTGCTGGGCAGAATCATCATCATAAACCCGCCGCTCAGAATACCGACGATGACTTCGCAGACGCGCGCCTGGGCGATATCCCATAACTCGGTGGTATCGAGAACGTTAACGACCGGAAAGGCAATAATCGCCGCGGTATAGCCCGCCAGCTGGAAGGCGTAGGCGACGTTATTAGTAAAGTGGGCGCAGGCCCAGGTACAGCATCCCAGCCATGCCGCCATGCTCAGTAAAAAAAGCCACGGATCGTTCAGGGTATGGCCTGCAATGATCAGCGCCGCAGTGGCACCGAGCAGGCTGCCCGCGATGCGCCCAAGGCTTTTACTGATCACTCCGCCAACGGTCGGGAAGCTCACGACCGCCGCGGAGGTCATGGCCCAGTAAGGCTCGTCAAGGTTCAGATAGTAGGCGACGGTCAGCGCAAGGCACATGGCAATGCCGTTGCGCAGGGCGTAGCGCCACTGAGGGCGCGTTGCTTTCATCCACGGCAGATTTCGCCAGGATAAGGCATTCATCAGGGTGTTCCGATCGAGACAGTACAGGTTGTGCCGGAGACCAGCGTTAACCCCTGCGGTAAGCGGTCAAATTCAACCCGAACCGGCACGCGCTGGGCCAGGCGCACCCAGGGGACATTAGGTTTGATGTCGGGAACCAGGCCTGAATCGGTTTCAACGCTCTGATCGTAAATGGCACGGCCAATGCTGGAAACGTGACCCTGTAACCTTTGCGAGCCGCTATAAAGCGTTATTGTGGCAGGGGCACCTTCCCGAATATGGCGAAGTTTGGTCTCTTCAAAATAGCCCACGACGTAAAACGAGTGGCTGTCGACCAGCGCGAAAATCGGTTGGCCGGTGGTGGCATAATTACCCACGCGGGCAGAGAGGTTCGTCACCCAGCCATCGACAGGGGCCTGTACCACGGTTTGCGTCAGTTCCCATTGCGCCTGTTTGAGCGTTGCCTCTGCCACATTGACGTTGGCCTGCATCGCCTTGACGTTGATGTTGGCGGTGTCCAGGTCTTCGGCAGAGATATAGTTTTGTGATAAATGCCGACGACGCGTGGCTTCGTTGTTCGCTTTCGCCAGCTCAGTCTGGGCCTTAGCCAGCTGCGCCTGGGCGTTTAGGATCGCGATATGGTAAGGGGTGTCGTCAATGCGGAATAAAACATCTCCCTTTTTAACGAACTGGTTATCCTTAACCAGAAGCGCCGTGATACTGCCAGATACCTGCGGGGTGATACTCACCTGCTCAGCGCGAATTTTACCGTCGCGTGTCCAGGGTGACTGCATATAAAAATTCCACAGCCACCAGCCGGCAACCAGGGCCAGAGCCAGGACAAAGAGGGTGGAAAAGTACTTCAGCGTTTTCAGGGGCATAATCACCACACAATCAGCACAGCAAGGCCAAGAGACACGGAGAGGGCGAACAGGGAGAGATCCATCAGCATGGGGTG
This sequence comes from Enterobacter sp. T1-1, assembly GCF_000710795.1. Classification (NCBI taxonomy): domain Bacteria; kingdom Pseudomonadati; phylum Pseudomonadota; class Gammaproteobacteria; order Enterobacterales; family Enterobacteriaceae; genus Enterobacter; species Enterobacter sp. T1-1. The sequence goes on from NZ_JALW01000028.1 coordinate 18,247, forward strand.
CCAGATCTCGCCAGAATACATCCAGTCGCGGAGCAGACGATGCGCGACAAGCCAGATCACAAAGCCCACCAGAACGGCTTTAAACAGGGGAGGAAAGTAGACTGATGCACCGAAGATCAGGTCCTGAAGGGGCAGCCCCTCTGAGCGATGAAAAAACGTCACGAGCAGAGATCCTTTGCAGTGAACAGAATGCCGGGATGGCTTGTCTTAATGAGATGGAACATCACTTTTCAGTGTAAGTCATACTTTTAAATTTGATGAATGTCGTAATGCATTTGTTTTGGCAATACAAATGCTGCACACTATTCTAAAATCAGTATAATAACTTAGCAAGCTAATTATAAGGAGATGAAATTGGAATCGCCATTAGGTTCTGATCTGGCAAGGTTGGTACGCGTCTGGCGTGCTCTGATTGACCATCGCCTGAAACCTCTGGAATTGACACAGACGCATTGGGTCACGCTGCACAACATTCATCAGCTGCCGCCCGACCAGTCACAAATTCAACTGGCAAAGGCGATTGGTATTGAGCAGCCGTCGCTGGTGCGTACGCTTGACCAACTGGAAGAGAAGGGGCTGATCTCCCGACAAACCTGTGCCAGCGACCGTCGCGCCAAGCGAATTAAACTCACTGAGAAAGCGGCTCCCATTATCACTGAAATGGAAGCAGTGATTACCAAAACCCGCGGTGAGATCCTGTCCGGGGTTTCCCCTGCGGAGCTTGAAATGCTCATCAGTCTGATTGGACGCCTTGAGCAGAACATTCACGACCTGCAGGCACGCGACGCCTGACCTTATCAGGCCTTGCATTCGCAAGGCCTTTTATCATCTGAAGACGATCACCCGGTTGCGACCCGTCTCTTTCGCCTCATACATCGCTTTATCAGCCTTTTCCACACACTCTTCAGCTGTCGTCTCCACGGACGTTGCCGTAAAGACGCCCATGCTGATGGTAATGGGCTCCGGAAGCTGTCCCCCGCTGCTGGTCTTATCAAAGCTGCTCAGCTTCAGGCGGATGCGTTCCGCCACCTGGTACGCGGCTGCTGAAGGGGTGTTGGTTAACATCAACACAAATTCCTCACCGCCAATACGTGCGGCAATATCCTGAGGCCGTACGGAATCCATCAGCAGATGCGCCACAAACTGCAACACTTTGTCGCCCTGCAGATGGCCGTAGCAGTCGTTGATGCGCTTGAAGCGGTCGAGATCGCTGACGATAACCGAAACCGGACGGCTGGCTTTACAGGCACCGAGTGCCTGGTTTAGCGAGTCGTAAAAATAGCTGCGATTGTAGAGGCGGGTCAGAGGATCGCGAATTGAGTTTTGATACGACTGTTGATATTTCAAATGCGAGTCGCGATAGAGTCTAAAGACATCATAAAGCAGAACAAAAATAATCAATAACGTCGCAACAGTTTCAAATAAGCGCGCTCGATACCAGGAAATATCCTCCGCGTGTCCGCCTGCTAATAGCATCGCGAGCGTCACGATATAACAGACACATAAAAAATTACCGCCCACCCAAAAAATATTGCGTACGCGGGTAATAACCATTAGCGTTGCTAATGTCACCACCCAAAGAATAATCAAGACGATATTGATTGCATGGCTCCAGAGAACCATAAATTGATGGGTTTCATTATCCACCAGGTCTAACGACATTAATGATGAGTGGCTGGAGCTAAGCCAGGCCAACAGCACCATGCCCACCATAAACAGAAATGTACCGGCAACAATGGCGATATGCGCCGCACGTGAAAGCGGATTATCCCTGACGATATATAGCAGGGCCGACGCAATCATCAGTACCGCCATTAACAGATGGCGGTACATAAAGAAGATCATCGTATCGTTATAGTCCACGACGTTGAGCTGGTAGAGATCAAGCCAGGCCGGGAAACTGGTAAGCGTACCCACCATCAGCATGGCTGAACCGGCAAAGGCGAAAGCGATAGCAATCAGGTACAACCGTCTTCTGTCACACCAGTATTTCATGGCCATAAAGCAGGCAATAAACAGATGGAATACCAGTAAAAAAATGGTGAGTGTAGGGAATAAAAGCGGTGAGAAAGAGGGAACCCATTCGACCAGTTTTAAAAATAAAATTTGTAATATTCCAATGACGACAATGCACCCTAAACAGAATGGAATATAGGGTTTTTTCACGTACCGGGAGATCGCAAGCATAAGTATGTTTCAACGAAAATAATAAATAAAAAAGTTAATTGAGATTAGCCTAATGCAAAAGAGAGGGGAATACTTTGCGCAGGAACAAGATACGGCGTGGTTAATTATTCATTGCCTGAATAAATTTTGTAAAACTATTTATTATAATGATGCTATTTGTAAAAGGATGCGGCCTGGCAGCCACATCCTTTTTATGAATTAACGCGGAGAAACGGTAACCTGGCTACCGTTGCTTGCCAGCACGACGCGCTGACCTGCAGAGAAGCGGGTGCTGCCCTGTTTCTGCACAACCATAATGGTGCTGCCGTCGTCTTTACGGATTTCCAGCTCTACGCCCTGGGTTTTATTCATCGCACCCTGAACGCCCTGGCCTGCTACGCCACCCGCAACGGCACCTGCCGCAGTCGCCAGAGAACGGCCTGTACCACCGCCTACGGTGTTACCCAGGAAGCCACCCAGAACCGCACCGCCGATGGCACCCATGACGTTGTTCTCGTCACCACCCTGAATTTGAACAGGACGTGCGTTAACAATCGTACCGTAAGTCACGTTCTGAACCTGTTTCGCTTCAGAAGCGCTATAAACGTCGCCAGAAAGTGAACTGTCATTCACACAGCCAGCCAGAGTTAAACCAATCAGCGAAACGCCCAGTACACGTAAAATCATTTGAATCTCCTGTTCACCAAAAACGCCCAATCCGGGCATCCGTTATGGCTAAATTATATGGCATAAAGGGCCATCGTTCATATCTTTGCACTAACAATCGGAAAATTGTACTTGAATTTGACTTAACGAGAGATAAACAAAATTTCGACGCGTTACCTCACTGAGAGTGTTAAAAAATATTATCGCCTGATGGCAAAGCGGGGCTGTTTATGGTTGAGTGGTTATCCTTAGCCCACGCAACGTAAGGAAAGCGCATGAAATCGGGTCGCTATATTGGTGTGATGTCTGGCACCAGTCTGGATGGGGTAGATGTCGTTCTGGCCGCCATAGACGAAAACATGGTGGCACAACAGGCAAGTCTGACCTGGCCTATCCCTGTTTCGCTGAAAGAGGAGATCCTGAGCATCTGCCAGGGGCAACAGCTGACGCTTTCGCAGCTTGGACAGCTTGATGTCAGGCTGGGGGCGCTGTTTGCCGATGCGGTGCTGGCGCTGATGCATAAAGAGAATCTCCGGCCGCAGGATGTGGTCGCGATTGGCTGTCACGGGCAGACCGTCTGGCACGAACCCACTGGCGATGCGCCGCATACCCTGCAAATTGGCGATAATAATCAGATTGTGGCAAAAACGGGCGTCACGGTCGTGGGTGATTTCCGGCGTCGCGACATCGCGCTGGGCGGGCAAGGTGCGCCGCTGGTGCCGGCCTTCCACCAGGCGTTGCTGGGGCACCCGTCAGAGCGCCGTATGGTGCTTAACATTGGCGGTATTGCCAACCTGTCGATGCTGATCCCGGGCCAGCCGGTACGGGGATATGATACTGGCCCGGGTAACATGCTTATGGATGCCTGGATCTGGCGTCAGTGCGGTAAACCGTATGATAAAGACGCCGAGTGGGCGAGTGAAGGCAAAGTCATTATCCCGCTGCTGCAGTCCATGCTTAGCGATCCCTGGTTTGCCCTGCCGGCACCAAAAAGCACGGGACGCGAGTATTTTAACTATGGCTGGCTTGAACGTCAGCTGGCTCGGTTCCCGGCGCTGGCACCGCAGGATGTTCAGGCGACGCTGGCCGAGCTCACGGCGGTCTCCATATCAGAACAGGTACTTTTGAGCGGTGGCTGCGAACGTCTGCTGGTCTGCGGGGGCGGAAGCCGCAACCCGCTGGTGATGGCGCGCCTTGCCGGCTTGTTGCCGGGCACCGAAGTGACAACCACCGATGAAGCCGGCATCAGCGGAGACGACATGGAAGCGCTGGCCTTCGCCTGGCTTGCCTGGCGCACCGTTGCCGGGCTGCCGGGGAATTTGCCCTCAGTCACCGGCGCACGCGAAGCCAGCGTTCTCGGTGCCATTTTCCCGGCCAATCCCCGTCATAATCAGAGTTAACTGAAATTCAGCGCAGCGCGTCGCCGGTAAAATAAAAGGGAACAGGAGGGCCCATTAGCCCTCCAGGACCAGGATAGTCTTCGGAATACGCTCATGAAAAAACTTCTTCTTATTGCTGTACCTGTCTTGCTGTCAGGCTGCAGCGTCTATAACCAGCTCGTTGAGCGCATGCAGACCGACACGCTGGAATATCGCTGTGATGAAAAGCCGCTGACCGTCAAGCTTAATAATCCCCGCCAGGAAGCCAGCTTTGTCTATGACAATAAATTGCTGACGCTCAAGCAGGGGATCTCCGCCTCCGGCGCGCGCTACAGCGACGGTATTTACGTCTTCTGGTCGAAAGGTGACAGCGCCACCGTCTACAAACGCGACCGCATCGTGCTGAACAATTGCCAGCTCGAAAATCCGAAGCGTTGAGATTTTCACAGGGGCGGCGCACAATAGCGCCACCCAATCTCAACGTCACCTAATGCCATGTCTGATAACGACGAACTGCAGCAAATAGCGCATCTGCGCCGTGAATACACCAAAGGCGGCCTGCGTCGCCAGGATCTTCCCGCTGAACCTCTGGTGCTTTTTGAACGCTGGCTGAAACAGGCCTGTGAAGCAAAACTGGCCGACCCAACGGCCATGGTGGTTGCCACGGTGGATGAAAATGGTCAACCGTATCAACGTATCGTGCTGCTTAAGCATTATGACGAGAAAGGGCTGGTGTTTTACACCAACCTGGGCAGCCGCAAAGCGCACCATTTAGAGAACAATCCCCGAATCAGTCTCCTGTTCCCCTGGCATATGCTGGAACGCCAGGTCATGGTCACAGGCAAAGCGGAGCGCCTTTCCACACTGGAAGTGGTGAAGTACTTCCACAGCCGCCCGCGTGACAGCCAGATTGGCGCCTGGGTCTCAAAACAGTCCAGCCGAATTTCTGCCCGCGGCGTGCTGGAAAGCAAATTCCTTGAACTGAAGCAGAAATTCCAGCAGGGCGAAATTCCACTGCCCAGCTTCTGGGGCGGTTTCCGCATCCCGATTGAGCAGATTGAGTTCTGGCAGGGGGGCGAACATCGCCTGCACGACCGCTTTTTATACCAGCGCGACAACGGCGGCTGGAAAATCGACAGGCTGGCACCGTAATCCCCGAAATTTGTTGATTTAAGCGCTAGCGCACGCCGCGCTTGCGCTTTATTCTATGGTCCTTTCGCATCAGGCGAAAAGTCGTGTACCGGCAAAGGTGCAGTCGTTTATACATGGAGAATTTGATGGCAAGCAGTAACTTGATTAAACAATTGCAAGAGCGGGGCCTCGTGGCCCAGGTGACGGACGAGGAAGCGTTAGCAGAGCGACTGGCGCAAGGCCCGATCGCGCTCTATTGCGGCTTTGATCCCACCGCTGACAGCTTGCATTTGGGGCATCTTGTTCCATTGTTATGCCTGAAACGCTTCCAGATGGCAGGCCATAAGCCTGTGGCCCTGGTGGGCGGCGCGACCGGTCTGATCGGCGACCCAAGCTTTAAAGCCGCTGAGCGTAAACTGAACACCGAAGACACCGTGCAGGAGTGGGTGGATAAGATCCGCAAACAGGTTGCACCGTTCCTCGACTTCAACTGTGGTGATAACGCCGCGATTGCCGCCAATAACTACGACTGGTTTGGCAGCATGAACGTGCTGACCTTCCTGCGTGACATCGGCAAGCACTTCTCTGTTAACCAGATGATTAACAAAGAAGCGGTGAAACAGCGCCTGAACCGTGACGATCAAGGTATCTCCTTTACTGAATTCTCTTATAACCTGCTACAGGGCTACGACTTCGCCTGTCTGAACAAACTGCACGGCGTTTGCCTGCAGATTGGCGGTTCTGACCAGTGGGGTAACATTACTTCCGGTATCGATCTGACCCGTCGCCTGCATCAAAACCAGGTGTTTGGTCTGACCGTGCCGCTGATCACCAAAGCCGACGGGACTAAATTCGGTAAAACCGAAGGCGGTGCGGTATGGCTCGATCCGAAGAAAACCAGCCCGTACAAATTCTATCAATTCTGGATCAACACCGCGGACGCCGATGTTTACCGCTTCCTGAAGTTCTTCACCTTCATGGACATTGAAACCATCAACGCCCTGGAAGAAGAAGATAAAAACAGCGGTAAAGCACCACGCGCGCAGTATGTGCTGGCGGATGAAGTGACCAAACTGGTTCACGGTGAAGAAGGTCTGGCCGCGGCGAAACGCATTACCGCAAGTCTGTTCAACGGTACGCTGAGCGATTTGAGCGAAGCTGACTTCGAGCAGCTGGCGCAGGATGGCGTACCGATGGTTGAGATGGAGAAAGGGGCTGACCTGATGCAGGCGCTGGTGGACTCTGAGCTGCAGCCGTCTCGTGGGCAGGCGCGTAAAACCATTGCGTCTAACGCCATCACCATCAACGGTGAAAAACAGGCTGACCCGGAATACACCTTCGCCGACAGCGATCGCCTGTATGGCCGCTACACGCTGCTGCGTCGCGGTAAGAAAAATTACTGTCTGGTCTGCTGGAAATAAATAAAAGTCTCCAGGGGCGTGGGAAACCACGCCCTTTTTGTTTTTTCAGGGTTTGGTAAGCATAAAATGAAGAACATCCTCGCCATTCAGTCCCACGTTGTTTTTGGACATGCTGGCAATAGCGCGGCGGAATTCCCGATGCGCCGCCTCGGGGCTAACGTCTGGCCCCTCAATACCGTACAGTTCTCAAACCATACACAATACGGCAAATGGACCGGCTGCGTGATGCCGCCTTCGCATCTCACGGAGATCGTGCAGGGCATTGCCGATATCGACCAGCTCAAACGCTGTGACGCGGTTCTGAGTGGTTACCTGGGCTCCGCAGAGCAGGGGGAGCATATCCTCGGCATCGTTCGCCAGGTGAAAGCAGCTAATCCCGCAGCAAAGTACTTCTGCGATCCGGTGATGGGGCATCCGGAAAAAGGCTGCATTGTGGCGCCTGGTGTGGCTGAATTCCATGTTCGCCATGCGTTACCTGCCAGCGATATCATCGCGCCCAACCTGATTGAGCTGGAGATCCTTTGCGAGCATCCGGTTAACAGCGTAGCAGAGGCGGTAAGCGCGTCTCGTGAACTGATAGCCCAGGGGCCTGAGATTGTGCTGGTGAAACATCTCGCCCGTGCAGGGCTCAGCAGAGACCGCTTTGAGATGCTGCTGGTGACCAAAGACGAAGCCTGGCACATCAGCCGTCCGCTGGTAGATTTTGGCCTGCGTCAGCCAGTGGGCGTGGGAGATGTGACCAGCGGACTGTTGCTGGTGAAACTGCTACAGGGGGCGACGCTGCGCGAAGCGCTTGAGCATGTGACTGCAGCGGTGTACGAAATTATGATTGCGACGAAAGAGATGCAGGAATACGAACTGCAGGTGGTCGCGGCACAGGATCGTATTGCGCAGCCGGAGCACTATTTCAGCGCAACACAGCTCTAAACTATGCCGGGTGGCGCTGCGCTTACCCGGCCTACAAATCCCGTAGGCCCGTGCAAGCGAAGCGCCGCCGGGCAATAACGACCCGGTTAATTCAATCCTTCCGCTTTCAGCGCCGCGGCCACCGCAGGGCGCTCCGCCATACGCGTCATATATGCTGCGATATGGTCTAACCCGTCCAGATTCAGCTTAACCGCACGCGCCCAGCGTAGCACGGTAAAGAGATACGCATCGGCAATGGTGAAGCGTGCCCCGCAGATATACTGATCGTCTTTCAATGACTCATTGACGTACTGCAGCTTTTTCTCCAGCAGAGCGCGAACGGTCGGTTTGTACTCTTCCGGCGTGTCCGGGCGGAACAACGGCGTAAATCCTTTATGCAGTTCGGTTGCAATGTAGTTCAGCCACTCGAGCGTTTTATAGCGTGAAACCGTACTTACCGGGGCCAGCAGCTGGCGATCGGGCACGCTGTCTGCCAGGTACTGCATAATGGCGACGCCTTCTGTCAGCAGGGTACCGTCATCCAGAAGCAGTGCCGGAACTTGTCCCTTCGGGTTAATCGCAAAAAAATCGTCGCCGTTTTCCAGGCGCTTTTTCATCAGGTCAACGCCGTCCAGCGTGAAATCTTTGCCGCTCTCGCGCAGGGTAATATGGGAAGCAAGAGAGCACGCGCCCGGTTTGTAGAACAGTTTCATCGGTAACTCCTTTTTGCTGAGGTTTCAGCTATGTTAGTGCGCAAGCAAACAAAAAAAAAGCCGCTAATAAATTAGCGGCTCATCGTTTCTCAATAACGTTACGCGGTAGCGGTTTCGGTCGCTTTCGTCGCTTTGTCGTCGTCCTGAGTCATGCGGTTCAGCTTCGGTGCCGTCAGCAGCATCAGCGCCGCGATAACCGCCGTTGCGATACCAATCTGCAGGAAGACGGTGCCGTACACATTCAGTGAAACCAGCGGGTCAGTCACGTTCTCAGGCACCGCCATCAGGTTTGCGATTTTACCTGCGATGATGGCTGCACCGGCAGTGGTCAGGAACCAGCTACCCATGATGAAGCCCATCAGACGCTGTGGCACCAGCTGTGCAACCATCGCCAGACCCAGACCGGAGATCATCAGTTCACCGATAGACTGCAGGGCATAGCTCAGGATCAGCCAGTTAACGGAGACGATACCGGCGTCAGTCGCAAATTTGGTACCCAGTGGCAGCACGAGGAACGCACCAGAGCACAGCACCATACCGATGGCGAACTTGTGCGGCATTGGCAGACGGTCACCCATCTTGTTATAGATAGCCGCCAGAATTGGGCTACCAATCATGATCCAGAACGGGTTCAGCGCCTGATACTGCTCCGGCTCGAACGCGATACCCAGGATGGAGTGCTCAACGTTGCGAATAGCGAAGAAGTTCAGCGAGGTAGGCATCTGGCTGTAGAGCACGAAGAAGATAATCGCTTCCAGCATCAGAATGAAGGCCACAATCATCTTGCGACGGGCCGCACCCTGCATCGCGAAGGCTTCTTTCGCGAAGATGATGACGATACCCAGTGCCACCACGCCCAGAACGGCACGTGCAACACCCTGGTTATGCAGCAACCAGGTGGCGATGGCCGCGAGGATAACAACACCCACGATGGTGGCCAGCAGTTTGCCCATGTGCACCGGTTCGAAATCTGGTTTTGAACCGTAGTCCTTAACCCAGCTACGGCAGAACAGGAAGTTCACAACGGTAATCAGCATACCAACAAAGCTCAGCGCAAACGCCACGCTCCAGCCGAATTTTGCGGCGAGCCATGGGGTTGCCAGCATGGAGAAGAATGAACCAATGTTGATGGACATGTAGTACATGGTGAATGCACCGTCCAGACGTGGGTCATCTTTGCTGTAGCAGGTAGAGAGCAGGGAAGACGGGTTCGCTTTGAACAATCCGTTACCGACGGCGATGGTTGCCATACCCATATAGACTACGGCTGCGTCATGACCAGACCAGGCAACCAGACCATAGCCGATTGCCAGAACAATGGCGCCCAGCATAATGACACGCTTCGTACCCAGAACTTTATCACCAAGCCAGCCGCCAATCGCGACCAGACCGTAAACGAGGGCACTGAATGAAGAGAACAGCGTGATGGAATCGGCTTCGGACATACCCAGCTGTTTTACCAGGTAAACCGCCATGATCCCTTGCAGGCCGTAATAACCAAAACGCTCCCATAACTCGATAGAGAAGATGAGATAGAACGCTTTTGGCTGTTTAAAAGCGTTCAAACTCACGCTTTCATCTGTTGGTTTATTGTTTGCAGTTGACACATATACCTCTTTTTTTACATCCCATATTAACGGGGGTGTTCATAGCGTGATGGTCGGAGTCCATCCGCTTTATAGTTATATTGGGAGGAGAAACGGCGGGTAATGTTCACTATCCTGACCCGTCTGGCAATACGTTTGTAATAATCTGTTACATATAACTGAGCCGCTATAATCCTCGGTTTCTGCAAATGTTATTCAGCGTTAAATTTCACACAATGGGTTTTGTTGGTTTTTTTGACTGCGAAAAACCGGCGGAGAGGGTTGTGTGGCGATATGTTCTGCTATTTACCGTTAAATGTAGTCATATAGCCCATATTCTGAAAAATGAGTGGTCTTATCTGCGGCTATTGAGGGATTACATCTTGTCTGGCAAAGGGTTTAGGTGGGATCTGACAACAAAAAATCAACATGAAGTTATCAGAGTGATCGCGATCACAAATGTATAGAAATTTTCGGTAGTGAAAAAACTATTAACCTGTTTGAGCGTTAAATGACCGAACAATTGACAGGGCGTAAGAGAACACAAGCGGATAACTTGCGGCCTAAAGGAAGGTTTTTAGTTAAGCCTTCCTTTAGTAAGGTCTTGATGATGCGAAAGTAAATAAATAGCGCCGTTCAGGGATACACTTTTTCTTTATATTCGCAGAGATCTTCAATGATACATGAGCCGCAGCGAGGCTTTCTGGCAATGCAGGTATAACGGCCATGCAGGATAAGCCAGTGATGACAGTCGACTTTGAATTCAGCGGGAACCACTTTTAACAGCTTCTCCTCCACCTGTTCGACATTTTTACCCGGAGCGAAGTTGGTTCGGTTAGCGACACGGAAAATATGGGTATCAACCGCGATGGTCGGCCAGCCAAACGCGGTGTTCAGTACCACATTCGCCGTTTTACGTCCCACACCCGGCAACGCTTCCAGCGCCTCGCGATCTTCCGGCACTTCACCACCGTGACGCTCCAGCAAAATGCGGCAGGTCTTAATGACGTTCTCCGCTTTGCTGTTAAACAGCCCGATGGTTTTGATATAAGACTTCACCCCTTCCACGCCCAGCTCCAGCATGGCTTTCGGGGTATTGGCCACAGGATAGAGCAGGGCGGTGGCCTTATTCACGCTCACGTCAGTGGCCTGAGCCGAAAGCAGCACTGCGATCAGCAGCTCAAACGGCGAAGTGAAATTCAGCTCAGTCGTCGGGTGCGGGTTTGCGTCCCGAAGACGGGTGAGGATCGCAATGCGCTTTTCTTTGTTCATGAGGCTTTCCCGGGTATCCCTTCCTGCACGCTGCGCTCAGCCGCGCGGCGCTTACGTTTTTCATCAATCAGGTATTTTATCGCCAGCATCATGCCAAGGCCAATAAACGCACCCGGTGGCAGCATAGCCAGCAGGAACGGCGTATCCGTATGAAACACCTCGATGCGTAAAACTTTAGCCCAGCTTCCCAGCAGCGCGTCTGCGCCGTCGAAGAGGGTACCGTTGCCAAGAATTTCACGCAGTGAGCCCAGAACGAACATCGCGCAGGTGGCTCCCATTCCGATGGAGAAACCATCCAGGGCCGACATCGCCGGGGTGTTCTTCACGGCAAAGGCTTCTGCACGCCCCACCACGATACAGTTGGTAACGATCAGCGGAATAAAAATCCCCAGTGACTGATACAGACCGAACGCGTAGGCGTTAATCAGCATTTGAACGATGCTCACCACTGACGCGATGATCATGACGTAAATTGGAATACGGATTTCCGACGGCGTCCAGCGGCGCAGGGTGGAAATGGAGAGGTTGGTCAGGGTCAGCACCAGCGTGGTGGCAAGCCCCAGCCCCAATGCGTTGGTAGCGGTGGATGTCACCGCCAGCAGCGGGCACAATCCCAGCAGCTGTACCAGCGCGGAGTTGTTCTTCCACAACCCCTGGACAATGACCTCTTTAACCTGGCTCATGCTCACTCCTCACAGGCCGGAAGATTGTTAATCTGCGCAGGCAGCGTTTCTGCATACAGCCCGGCACGTTTTACGGCATTCACGACGGCACGCGGCGTAATAGTGGCCCCGGTGAACTGGTCAAACTCGCCGCCATCTTTCTTGACGGCAAATGCCGGGTCCGCTTCGCCGTGGATCACCTTACCGGCAAAATGCAAAATCCAGTCGCTCAGGCGTGTCTCAATTTTATCCCCAAGGCCCGGCGTTTCGTGGTGTTGAGTCACGCGGGTACCCAACACGGTACCGGAAAAATCGGTACCCACAAGGAGCTGAATGGCACCGGAATACCCGTCTGGTGCCGTGGCCTCCATCACCACGCCCACCGCGTTATCGCCTTTACGGGCGATATAGAGACGATGCGGGCCTTTACCTAACTGCGGCGCCTGTACCACGTAACAGCTTTTCTGCAGGTCATTATCGTAGAAATCAGACGGCATCACCTGATCGAACAGCGCGCGTTGCTGCTTCGCGGCCTGTTCATCAATGGTCGTTTTGGTCAGTTCGTTCACCAGTGCCGTCATCCCGGTGAGGACAGCAGCGAAAATGGCCAGCGTGACGCCATGTTTTTGCATTGTTTTCAGCATCGCGAAACCCTTACCGATGGCCGTACACGCGCGGGCGCGTGTAGTAGTCAATGAGCGGAACGGTGATGTTGGCAAGCAGGACGGCGAACGCTACGCCATCCGGGTATCCGCCGAAACTGCGGATCAGCCACACCAGCAGACCGGCCAGCGCACCGAAGATCAGACGACCGCGATTGGTGGTCGAGGCGGTCACCGGATCGGTCAGAATAAAGAACGCGCCCAGCATGGTGGCACCAGAGAGCAGATGCATCTGCGGGCTCGCCAGGGATTCAGGAGAGAAGAGCCAGCCCAGCGTGGAGCAGACCGCGAGCGTGATCAGGAAGCTCACCGGAATATGCCAGCGGATCGCTTTCTGCTGCAGCAGGAACAGGCCGCCCAACAGATATGCCAGGTTAACCCACTGCCAGCCTGCACCGGCCAGCACGCCGCTGTAGATGGCTGATTGCATGATCTGCTCAACGCTGTGCCCGGCACGCAGGGACGTTTTAAACGTATCGAGCGGTGTGGCCTGGCTGACTCCATCCACGCCCATACGCAACGCATTCATATCGGCACCGGACGCCGTATGGCCGGAAAAGATCACCTGAAGGGCATCCATAAAACCCGGCACCGTGGCGGCGATATCGTGCGGCGGCAGCCAGCTGGTCATTTGTACCGGGAAGGAGATAAGCAGTACCACGTAGCCGACCATCGCCGGGTTAAAGGGATTGTGGCCCAGTCCACCGTACAGCTGTTTGGCAATAATCACCGCAAACACCGTACCGAGCACGATCATCCACCACGGCGCAAACGGCGGAATACTGATGGCCAGCAACAGGCCCGTCAGCAGAGCGGAGTTATCGCTGAGAATACGGGAGATGTTCATCTTACGCAGCTTCAGCACCAGCGCTTCGGCCGCTACGGCGCTGGCACAGCCCAGTGCTAACTGGAACAGGGTTCCCCAGCCGAAAAACCAGAACTGAACGGCAATACCCGGCAGTGCAGCCAGGCAGACCAGCATCATAATGCGCGACGTCTGGCGCTGGTTATGGGTGTAAGGGGAACTTGCGATTCTGAAAACCATTTAATCCTCGTTAACTGCTTGCTGTGCGGCTTTCTTCGCCTGAACGCGTGCAATCGCGGCGGCGACGGCGGCTTTGCGTGGATCGTCGTTCGCGGCAGGCTGTTGTACTTCCTGCTGAGCCGCTTTACGCGCTTTGGCCCGAGCGATGGCCGCTTCGACAGCGGCTTTGCGCGGATCGACTGGTGCCTCTTCTGCAGCTGGTTGTGGTTGCTGCGCCGCTTTCCGTGCTTTGGCCCGGGCGATGGCCGCTTCGACAGCCGCTTTACGCGGATCGACCGGTGCCTCTTCTGTGGCCGGTTGCGGTTGCTGCGCCGCTTTACGCGCTTTAGCGCGGGCTATCGCGGCTTCAACGGCGGCTTTGCGCGGGTCTGCGGCCTCTTGCTCAACGACCACCTGCTGCTCTCCCGCTTTCCGTGCTTTGGCGCGGGCGATGGCCGCTTCAACGGCCGCTTTACGCGGATCGACACGGGTTTCTTCCGGTTGCCCTGTCTGCGCTTTTTCCGCCTGACGCGCGCGTGCCGCGGCCTTACGCGCTTCACGTGCGGCAATGGCTTCGCTGTTATCTGGCTTCTCACCGGCGGAGATCACCACAGGTTGCGCTGCGGTCGCTTTTTTCTCGCGCACGCGAGCCAGCGCCGCGTTAATGGCATCCTGATCTTTCTCGCCTGGCTGAACGGCAGCCTGCTTATGACGCTCCTGACGGGCCAGTTTTTCACGCTCCAGACGAGCCTGGCGGGCTTCAAAGCGGGCTTTCGCTTCGGCAGCGCGTTTTTCTTCCATCGAGATGGCATAAATCTCGGCCTTCTCCTGACGGAAGTACTGCACCAGCGGAATGTTGCTTGGGCAGACCCAGGCGCACGCGCCGCATTCGATGCAGTCAGCCAGATTATGCGCTTGCGCTTTATCGTGCAGCTGACCTTTGCTGTACCAGTACAACTGCTGTGGAAGCAGATCGGCCGGGCAGGCATCGGCGCAGGCGCTGCAGCGGATGCAGCCTTTCTCTTCCTGCTCTTCACCCATTTCGGTGGGGGAGGGGGCGAGCAGGCAGTTAGTGATTTTTACGACCGGAACGTCCAGCCACGGCAGGGTAAAGCCCATCAATGGACCGCCCATGATCACCATCTGATCGCTGCCGGGACAGAATCCGGCCTGCTCCAGAAGATGACGAACCGGCGTGCCCAGACGCGCCCAGACGTTCCCCGGACGAGACACTGACTCGCCCGTCAGCGTCACCACGCGTTCGGTCAGGGGTTCACCGTCAATCACCGCGCGTTTCACTGCGTAGGCGGTACCCACGTTTTGCATCAGCACGCCAATATCCGATGAGCGGCCGCCGTGGGGAACCTGTTTTCCGGTGAGTATTTGCGTCAGCTGTTTTGCCCCGCCCGACGGGTACTTGGTCGGAATGACGCGCAGGCTGATATCGTGGCTACCGGCGAGCACCGCGCGCAGCATGGAAATGGCCTGCGGTTTGTTATCCTCAATGCCAATCAGCACTTCACGAGGCTGCAGCACATGGGCGAGGATACGGATCCCCTCCACGACCTGCGCGGCGCAGTCCTGCATCAGGCGGTCATCGGCGGTGATATAGGGTTCGCATTCGGCGGCGTTGATAATCAGGGTCTGAATTTTATCGCCGCCACCGCGCAGTTTGACGCCGGTCGGGAACCCTGCGCCACCCAGCCCGGCAACGCCGAACTGATGAATACGGTCGATAAGCGCTTCCCGGCTGCGGGCGCGGTAGTCGCTCCAGCCATCACGCTCGATCCAGCGGTCTTCGCCGTCGGCTTCAATAATGACGCTCAGTTCGGAGAGGGCTGACGGATGTGCAACGGTGTGAGGGGTAATCGCCACCACTTTACCGGATGTCGGGGCGTGGATCGGCAGCATACGCCCACGACCAAAGGTCAATGGCTGGCCGCGAAGGACGGTATCGCCTTCTTTAACGCACAACTCACCCTCAGCGCCAATGTGCTGCTTCAGCGGCATGACGAAACGGGTCGCCAGCGGAATTTGACGCAGCGGCGTGCCGCTGGACTGGATTTTCATCTCTGGTGGATGGATCCCGCCGTCAAAGTCCCAAATCTTCTCTTTTCTGAAAGCAGAAAATAACTTAAGCATGTTGTTCCACAGGAATATTGCGAACCGGAATGGTTTGAAGATCCCACTTCCAGCTTTCGGTAGTCGTTTCAACCGGGCGCAACTCAATACATTGCGTCGGGCAGGGTGCCACGCAGAGGTTACAGCCGGTGCACAGATCCGCCACAACGGTGTGCATGGCGCGGGTGGCGCCAACAATGGCGTCGACAGGGCATGCCTGAATACACTTGGTGCAGCCAATGCAGTTCGCTTCGTCAATCACCGCGAGGGCACGCACGGGCTCCTGCACCTGCGCATCGCCATCAATGGGTTGCGGGTCGACGTTTAGCAGCGCTGCAATTTTCAGCATTACCGCTTCGCCACCTGGCGCACAGCGGTTGATTTTCTCACCCTGAATACCCACGGCTTCTGCATAGGGACGACAGCCAGGATAGCCGCACTGCCCACACTGGCTTTGCGGCAAAAGCTCATCGATTTTTTCAACAACAGGATCGTCCTCTACCGCGAATCGGCGGGAGGCGTAACCCAGAATCAGGCCAAACACCAACCCCAGCACGCTGATGGAGGCGATGGCAATCCAGATGGTATTCATTACAACTTCACCAGACCACTAAAGCCCATAAAGGCCAGAGACATTAAACCTGCGGTCACCAGCGCAATCGCGTTTCCGCGAAAGGGCGCAGGGATATCCGCTGCGGCGAGGCGCTCACGAATAGAGGCAAACAGCACCATCACCAGCGAGAAACCGACGGCGGCAGAAAAACCGTATAGCGCCGACTGCATGAAATTATGCCCGAGATTAATGTTCAACAGCGCTACGCCAAGAACGGCACAGTTGGTGGTGATCAACGGCAGAAAGATACCCAGCAGGCGATAGAGCGCCGGGCTGGTTTTACGCACCACCATTTCGGTAAATTGCACCACTACGGCAATGACCAGAATAAAGGCCAGCGTACGGAGATAGACTAAACCCAGCGGGATGAGGATCCAGGTATCAATCAACCAGGCGCAGATGGACGCCATCGTCATCACGAAGGTGGTTGCCAGCCCCATGCCCATTGCCGTTTCCAGCTTTTTGGACACGCCCATAAACGGACACAGGCCAAGGAACTTCACCAGAACGAAGTTGTTAACCAGCACTGTGCCGACAAAGAGCAGTAAGTAATCGGTCATTATTCAGCCTGAAATAAAAAAGCCGCCTATTATCGGATAAACCACAACAGGCGACAACAGGTTATCTGTAAGGTTATTACGGATTCACGAAGGTGTTCTTCACCCGCGTCGAACGCTTGAAATAGGGCACCAGAAGCGCCGCCGCCAGTAACGGGAAAAGCAGCTGACGAACGGCCAGCGCGTCCGAAACCGGTGAAAAAGCAAAGGCTTTCACCGCCAGCAGTACGGAAACGAGCAGCCAGATGATGTAGTGCTTAGGCACATTTTTGCGGCGTTTAAAGAACGCAATGGTTAGCCACAGCGTGTAGTACCACATGCCTATGGCGAAGACGAACGACACGAACCACAGCGTAATATTCAGCACACTTTGCGACATCAGGGTCTGGATTGCATGAGGGGTAACCAGCGCGGTGGTATAAAGCAGCAGCGCAAGTGATGCGCTTAATAAGGCAACCAGCAGCCATGCCAGTGGGGCGATTAACCAGCCTCCAATTCTTTCTCCAGGCGTTGCGGTCATGAACTCTCCCATAAATCTGCGCGAAATGTTGTACAGCCAGTTTGCAGGGCGGAGAGTATATAACATTTCGCGCGGATGGCTACTTTCTTATAAAACGTAACGCCATACGGACTTAGGCACTTCGCCAACGTTAAACAAACGGCCACCGGAGACCAGCTCCGCACGGCGATGATCCGCTGCACGATACATATTGATGATGTCCTGATTATCCGACAGCGTGTAGTTCAGGTGGTCAAACAGTTTTTCCAGGCTCTCAAGGGAATTGATCTTGCGAAATTTTAATAAATAGTCCTGAACTGTCATATTAATAAGTTTCCATATAAAAGTGAGTCATACCCGTTAAGGTAATTCGTTTGAATAATAAACGGATTAATAAAGACGTAAACTGCCCACTCAGGTAACGCGACTAAATTAGGAGTTTTCTTTGCGAAAGATTCAGGCATCTGATGATGCCTGGAAGAGAAGGTTAACCGTGTTCACCAGGAGTGGCAATAAGTAACTGACATATTATGTCACTCTTTATTACCGTAACCGGTTACTTAGGTTGGGCGACAGTGACAGGCTCCGGCGGTTGGTAGTTATCGATGTGGCTGGCAACGCCAAGCAAAATGACCGATACCCCAAGAACAATCCATCCCGCTAATTCAATGATTCGATTAATAATTGACGTCATAATTCGTGTTTGTAATTTATCCATAAATACCGGTTGCAAATGTTACAGCGCCAGGGAGGAGACAGCAAGTGCTTTGGGAACGGTTCCCTTAAGCACAATCAGCGGGTTAACCCCATATAACAAAAACAACCGGAGCAGGATGCTATTTTAAGTCATATGGCACATGCTTAATCTGTCATGAGGCCAGGTTAGCCAGTGTGAAATAAGAACATCACAGGAGAGGGCAACACTATGAGTGATAGCATCCGTGTCGGGCTTATTGGTTACGGGTATGCGAGCAAAACATTCCATGCTCCGTTAATTGCCGGTACGCCGGGAATGGCGCTGGCGGCGATGTCGAGCAGCGATGCCACCAAGGTGCATGCCGACTGGCCCACCGTTCCGGTTGTCTCTGAGCCTAAGCACCTTTTCAATGATCCGAATATCGATTTAATTGTGATCCCCACGCCGAATGATACCCATTTCCCGCTGGCGAAAGCGGCGCTGGAAGCCGGTAAGCATGTCGTCGTCGATAAACCCTTTACCGTGACGTTGTCTCAGGCACGCGAGCTGGATGCGCTGGCGAAAAGCCTTGGCAGACTGCTGTCGGTGTTTCATAACCGCCGCTGGGACAGCGATTTTCTCACGGTAAAAGCGCTGCTCAGCGAGGGAACGCTCGGGGAGATAACCTTCTTTGAATCGCATTTTGATCGTTTCCGGCCGCAGGTGCGAAATCGCTGGCGTGAGCAAGCCGGGCCAGGCAGCGGCATCTGGTACGATTTAGCCCCACACCTGCTCGACCAGGCCGTGAATCTGTTTGGCCTGCCGGTGAGTATGACGGTTGATCTGGCCCAGCTCAGACCAGGCGCGCAAACGACCGATTATTTTCATGCCATCCTGAGCTACCCGCAACGGCGGATAGTGCTGCACGGAACGATGGTTGCGGCTGCGGAATCTGCGCGTTATATCATCCATGGTACGCGGGGGAGCTACGTGAAATTTGGTCTGGATCCGCAGGAAGACAGGCTGAAAAACGGCGAGCGTTTGCCTCAGGAAGACTGGGGATATGATATGCGAGACGGGGTGGTGACCAAAGTGGAGGGGGAGACGCTGGTGGAAGAAACCTTGCTGACGAGCCCGGGGAACTACCCGGCATATTATGCGGCCGTGCGTGATGCGCTGAACGGCACGGGGGAAAACCCGGTACCAGCCAGTCAGGCGATTCAGATTATGGAGTTGATCGAACTGGGCATTGAATCTGCCAAACATCGCGCCACGCTCTGTCTGGCATAAGTTTTGTTGGCCGGGTAGGGCGTAGCCGCCACCCGGCAAAGGGGTTACGCGTTTGCCACCTTATCCCGAAGCGCCTGCTTCTCTTCCGGCGTGAGGAAGGCCATCTCCAGCCCATTAATCTGCGCCTGGCGGATCTGTTCGCGGCTCAGGCCCGCCTGCGGTGCGGCGACAGTGTACTCGTGGATAATGTCCACGCCCTGTACCGCCGGGTCATCGGTATTCAGCGAGGCCAGCACGCCGTGCTCAAGGAAGGTTTTCAGCGGGTGCTTATCCAGCGCGGGCACGGTGCTGGTCTGAATATTGGAGGTCAGGCAGGATTCAATCCCGATACGTTGCTCGGCCAGGAAGTCCATCAGGGCGCGATCTTCCACCGCTTTTACACCGTGACCGATACGCTCGGCACCCAGTTCACGGATGGCCTGCCAGATGCTCTCCGGCCCCGCCGCTTCACCGGCGTGAACGGTTACATGCCAGCCGGCATCACGTGCGCGGTTGAAATGTGAAAGGAACAGGCTGCCCGGGAAGCCCAGTTCATCCCCGGCCAGGTCGACGGCGGTGATCGCGTCACGATGCGCCAGCAGCGCTTCCAGTTCCTGCAGACAGGCCGCTTCGCCGAAGGTACGGCTCATGATGCCAATCAAACGGGCCTGCACATCGAAGGCTTTACACCCTTCACGGACACCTTCAATAACGGCTTCAACCACGCCTGCAACGGGCAGGCTGTGGGTCATCGCCATATAGCCTGGCGAAAAGCGCAGTTCGACATAATGCAGGCCGTTACGGGCGGCATCTTCGATATTCTCAAAAGCGACACGGCGACAGGCATCCAGTGAGGCCAGCATCTTTACGCCCCAGTCGAGTTTGCTCAAAAAACTGACCAGATCCGGTTCATTAGAGGTGACCTGAACGTGCGGGATCAGGGTTTCAAGCGATTGAGCAGGGAGCGTTAAATTGTACTGGCGGCCAAGATCGAGGATGGTTTGGGCACGAATGTTACCGTCAAGGTGACGATGAATATCTGTTAAAGGCAGGCGTGTATCAATCATGGTCGCACTCTTTTCTGGTTAAAGTGCGCCACATTATAAAAACAAAACGAGGTAAAAAGCTATTTGCGCAAGGGAATATTCCGTTGCGCAAACAAACTACAGGAGCGTGTTGATACCCGCAATCAGCCGCTGCACCCCTTGTTCCAGCTTGCTGCGCGGGCAGCCGGCATTCAGGCGGATAAAACCGATGCCTTCGTTTCCGTAGGTATATCCCGGCATGATGGCGACTTTTTGCTGCTCAATCAGTACGTTTTGCAGGGCGCGATCGTCAATATTTAACGGGCGCAGGTCAATCCAGGCGAGATAGGTCGCCTCGGGTGGCGTCCAGTTAAGTGCCGGAAAAGCGCTGTTCATTTCACGTGCGATAAATTTCAGGTTCTCTTCCAGATAGTCGCGCAGCGCGGCAAGCCACGGCTCACCCTGCTGATAGGCGGCAATATGCGCCGTCAGTGCCAGCACGGAGGGAGAGGAGAGACCGTCACGGCCTTTTAGCGCGCTCAGATACGCATTACGGCTCTCCTCATCGCCTATTAACCCATATGCGCCAGTCAGTGCCGGGATATTAAAGCTCTTGGAGCCTGAGGTCAGCAGTGCCCATTTACCGCGCGCGACCCTGTTCCATGGCGTGTGGCGATGTTCTCCCCATACCATGTCCATATGAATTTCATCGCTTATCACCGCCACGTCATAGCGCGCGCACAGTTCAGCCATCTGCGCCAGCTCCTCCTGCAGCCAGACCTTGCCGGTCGGGTTTTGCGGGCTGCACAGCAGCAATATTTTGTTTTCCGGTTTCGCCAGGGCGGCCTCAAGCGCGGCCATATTTCCCTGCCAGCCCGTCGCCTGTTTCTCCATCGCCACTGGCACCACGCGGCGCGCATTGCCTTCAATGGCTTTATAAAACGCGTCATAAGCCGGGGTATGCACCACCACACCGTCTCCCGGCATCGACCACAGGCGAATCAGCTCAGAGACCATATAGATCACGGAAGGGCCATAAACAACGGTTTCAGTATCAATCCGGCTGTTAAAACGTTGCTGGAACCAGTGCGTCACCGCGGCCAGGAATTCTTCGTTTTTCCAGCGGCTGTAGCCAAACACGCGGTGATCAATACGTTGATGTAGCGCATCGATAATGCAGGGGGCGGTGGCGAAATCCATATCAGAGATCGTAAAGGGCAGCAGGTCGGCGGCACCAAAACGGTCGGCAACATAATCCCACTGTGTACACCAGGTGCCGTGGCGATCGACAACGGTCGAGAAATCAAACATGACGTACATCCTTAAAGTAAAACCCCCTCTGCGTGAGGGGGGAGGCATCAGGCTTCGACTGTGCGCATCAGGGTGGCCAGCTCATCTTTGACCGACTGCACCTGCGGGCCGATAACCACCTGCAAATTGTGTTGATTCAACTGTACCACGCCGATTGCCCGGTTGGCTTTCAGGGCATTGGTATCCACTTTCGACATATCCGCCACCGACAGACGCAGACGGGTAATGCAGTTATCCAGAGAGGTAATGTTATCCGCACCGCCCAGCGCCGCCAGAATTGCCGGCGTGTTATAACCCGATTTACCCACTGTACCGGCAACGGCCTGTTCCACGCTGGTGGCGGTTTCGGCATCGCGGCCTGGCGTTTTCAGGTTAAAGCGGGTGATGGCGAAGCGGAAGATACCGTAGTACACCACGAACCAGATCGCCGCCACGACCGGCACCAGATACCACTTGGTGGACAAACCATGCAGGATGCCGAACACCACGAAATCAATTACGTTGCCGTCGGTGTTACCGATGGTGACGCCCAGCACCGCCATCACGGTAAAGCCCAGACCGGTTAGCACCGCGTGGATGAGATACAGCACCGGCGCGACAAACAGGAACAGGAATTCGATAGGCTCAGTCGTACCGCCTACAACGCAGGCGATTACCCCGGAAATCAACAGCCCTTTAATTTTGTGACGATTTTCAGGTCGGGCGCAGTGGTACATCGCCAGCGCCGCGCCTGGCAGACCGCCGAGGAAGGCCGGCATTTTACCCTGTGACAGGAAGCGGGTCGCACTCTCAGAGAAGCCATGAGTGGTTGGGCAGCTCAGCTGCGCCTGGAAGATGGTCAGGGCACCGCTTACATCATGACCGCACACTTCCATGGTGCCGCCTGCTTCGGTGAAGCGAATCAGCGCCACCAGAATATGTTGCAGGCCAAACGGCAGCAGCAGACGTTCGCCGGTACCGAAGATCATCGGGCCGAAATCGCCCGCGCCGTTAATGATACGGCCAATACCGTTGATACCGAGCGCAAAGACCGGCCAGATCAGCGGGATGACCAGACCAAACAGCCCCATGACCACGAGAGTAATAATTGGCACGAAGCGGGTGCCGCCGAAGAATGCCAGGGCATCGGGGAGGCGGATATTGTGGAAGCGCTCATGCAGCATCCAGATAATGACCCCCGCGATCACCGCGCCGAGGATCCCGGTGTCGATAGACTGAATACCAATCACGCTCTGAATGTTGTTGGCTTTCAGCACCGCAGCATCGGTAGTGGGCAGGATGCCTTTGGCGGTCAGCCAGAAGTTCACCGCAAGGTTCATCACCGCGTAGCCCACAAAACCGGCGAACGCCGCCACGCCTTTATTCTCACGCGCCAGGCCCAGCGGGATGGCGATACAGAACATCACGGGCAGGAAACTGAAGGCAAAGGAGCCGACCTTACTCATCCAGATAAAGATCGCCTGCAGCACAGGGGTACCGAGGAACGGGATCAGCGTAATGACGTCCTTACTGCTGAGCGAGCTGCCGATCCCGAGCATGATCCCGCAGAACGAGAGAAGCGCCACGGGCAGCATAAAGGTTTTACCCAGTTGCTGGAAAAATTCCCACAGCGATATTTTTTGTGCTGTTTTCGCCGTCATAAAACGACTCCTTTATTGTTAAAATCAGTTTGTCTGCTTCAATGCTGCGAGAAGATAAAACGTTTTATCAAAGTTTAGTGCGCGCTGAATCACATTCTCAGCCTTTCACTGGTAGTATAAAGATAACGTATTGATAAAACGTTTTACCGATCTCATTATCAGGGAGTCACGCCAACACATGGCTGTAGCGAAAAAGATCACCATCAACGATGTCGCGCTGGCGGCGGGGGTTTCCGTCAGCACCGTTTCACTGGTCCTGAGTGGAAAAGGGCGCATCTCTCCCGCGACCGGTCAGCGGGTTAACGACGCCGTTGAACAACTGGGTTTTGTGCGTAACCGTCAGGCGTCGGCCCTGCGCGGGGGACAAAGCGGCGTGATTGGCCTGATCGTGCGTGACCTGACTTCACCCTTTTACGCCGAACTGACCGCCGGGTTAACCGAAGCGCTGGAGGCGCAGGGACGAATGGTGTTTCTGCTCCACGGTGGACGCGAGCCGGACCAGCTTCTTTCCCGGCTCGACATGCTGCTCACCCAGGGCGTTGACGGTGTGATTGTTGCCGGAGCGTCGGGCGTGAGTAGTGAATTATGCGAGCGCGCGGCCGCTAAAGGGGTGCCGCTGGTCTTTGCGTCGCGCGCCAGTTATCTGGATGAAGCCGATACCCTGCGGCCAGACAACATGCAGGCGGCTCAAATGTTGACCGAGCATCTTATTCGTCGCGGGCATCAGCGGATTGCCTGGCTCGGCGGAAAAAGCTCGTCGCTGACCCGCGCCGAACGGGTGGGCGGTTATTGCGCGACGCTGATTAAATACGGTTTACCGTTCCACAGCGAGTGGGTGGTAGAGTGTGAATCCAGTCAGAAAAAAGCCGCAGAAGCGATCGGTGCACTGTTAAGCAGCAGTCCGACGATAAGCGCCGTGATTTGCTATAACGATGTGATTGCGATGGGGGCCTGGTTTGGTCTGATCCGCGCCGGGCGTCAGAGCGGTGAGGGGGGTGTTGAAACCTTCTTCGGCCATCAGGTGGCGTTAGGGGCATTTGCCGACGTTGGCGAAAATGCGCTGGACGATCTGCCCATCGTCTGGGCCACCACGCCCGCACGGGAGATGGGCTACACGCTGGCGGACAGGATCATGCAGCGCATCGAAAAAACAGACGTGCAGGCCGGGCACCAGATTGTGGCGGCGCGTTTGGTAACGGTGAAATAATCCAGAGCACGTTGCGGAGCGTAGGCCAGATAAGGCATCGCCGCCCCCCGGCAATAAAAAACCCCTCATGCGAGGGGTTTTGTCGTTTACTGCTGCGGCGCCGCAGGTTCGGCTGGCGCTGCTGGTTCAGCCGGTTCCGGCATGCCCAGGGCAGGCATACCAAACATGCCGACAAAGTCCTCCAGCGGCATTTTGTCACCGTTGAGCGTCACCTGGCCGTTGGCATACTGCAGGCTGGTGGAAATCGTGTTGTCGTCCACCTTGGTGATGCGGAACATCTGGCCCATCGCCGCCAGGCCTTTCACCTGCTGGTTTGCCAGCTTGCCGGCATCGTCATCGCCGTACCCTTCAAGCTTCGCAATCTGAGTCATAAACTCGGTTGCCATATCCATTGGGATCGTCAGCTTGCTGTCCAGAGACTTCACGCTGCGATCCACTTCCTGGGCCAGCGTTTGCGGTTCGCCCGTTGCGGTTGCCGGATCTTTCAGGAACAGAGACAGGTTAAAGCTGGTTTCGCCTTTGCTGTTTTTCCAGCTCAGCGGAGCGACGGTGATCACCGGTTCACCTTTGAGCAGAATAGGCAGGTTGTTGAACAGCACGGCCATCGCCTGCTGCTGATACACTTCCGGGTTCTGCTGCAGCGCGGCATCGGTCAGCAGAGCCTGGCTCTCTTTGCTGTATTTCTGGCTGAATTCATGCCACGCCTGACCGTCAATATTGCCGATCTTCAGCGAAAGCTTGCCGGTACCCAGATCCTGATTCTGCACTTTCAGGCTCTTCAGGGTATAATCCAGCTGAGTATTGATGCTCTTACCGTCTTTGGAGACATCCGATTTACCATCAACGTCCATGCCTTCCAGCACGGCCATCTCTTTACCTTCAATCGCAATGGCAATCTTATCAATCGAGAGTTTCTGATCGCCGATACGCTCTTTGAAGTCGGTCATGCGGCTGTTGCCGTCTGCTTTCAAATTGTTGAAGGTAATCTGTACCTTCTGATCGTATTCGTTAACGGCGTTGACCAGACCGCTTTGCGCTTCCCCTGTCAGGGAGAGCACGTTCCCTTCGCGGTCAGCATCTACGGTGAAGTTGCCACCGCTGAAGGTGACTTTCTCGTTCTCTTTCTCGTAGTTCAGCGCCTTCAGCGCGATATTCGAGCGGGTGTCACCGGCATAGCTGATGCGGGTATCAACCGCGAAAGGTGATTCATTTTTTGCCAGATCGAACAGCGGCTTAGTTAAGTCGTTATTCACCAGCACGGTGTGAACGGACGCCATTGATGGGATCAGGTTAAAGGACTTCAGCTGCGCCAGCGGGAACGGACCGTGACTTACCACCTCATCCAGCACCACCGTCTGGCCCGGCTTCAGCCAGCCATTTTCATTTCCGGCAACGGGCTTCACCACAAGCTGCATATGGCTGGTGAATACCCCGCGCTCATAATTCTGATAGCTCAGCTCTACACCCGCTTCCGGTGCGCCACGCTTAATTTGGCTGTTAGCCTGTGCCACCATCTCAGCCAGACGGCTCTCCAGCTGCTTCCCGGTAAACCAGGATGCTCCCGTCCAGACTACGCCTAACGCTACAATCACGCCTACCGCTACGACCGATTTTTTCATTGCGACTATCCCTAAAATGAAACCAGGCGGTAGAAACCGCCCGGAGATATAAAGCCTGCCACTAGCTTAGCAAGAGTTGTTAAAAAATTCAGTATTGTCTAAAGCTTATTAAATACGCGCGCCAGGCGACCGGTGCCGCTCACGCTGACCGGGGACTCATTAGCAGCAACGAATGCTGACTCACCCGGCTTAAGCACCAGACGCTGTTCGCCTTTATGCAGTGTCGCTTCACCCTCAACGCAGAACAGAATCGCCGCGCTCTCCTGCGCGATGGTCGTTTCGGTCTGGCTGAGGTCGTGCAGGGAGAAAGCAAAATCGTCAACCGGAATAGGGAAGTCCAGCTCTGCGCCATTTTTGACGGGCTGAGTAAGCAGCTCGGCAGCAGGTTTTGCCACAAACTTCACGTTAGCCACCAGTTCAGGGATGTCGATATATTTCGGCGTCAGACCCGCGCGCAGCACGTTGTCCGAGTTGGCCATTACCTCCAGCGCCACACCCTGCAGATAGGCATGCGGCGTTTCCGCGAACAGGAACATGGCTTCGCCCGGGTTTAGCTTCACCACGTTCAGCAGCAGCGGGGAGAACAGGCCGCTGTCGTCCGGGTAAAACGCAGAAATCAGACGGATGGTGTCCCATGGTTCGCCCTGCTGGCCGTCCAGCGCCGCTTTCAGCACCGCCAGGGCGTGGGATTTCTCGTCGCCCTGCATGTTGAGCAGGCTGGCGAACAGCTGGCTCAGGCTTTCCGCGTTCGGATTTGCCAGGAAATGTGCGATAGCGTTATGCGCTCCTGCGACCGGCTGCAGCAGAGAGATGATCTCGGAGAACTCGCGAAACGCGTTCATCGCCAGGAAAGGGGTCAGCGCAAAGACCAGCTCCGGCTTGTGGTTCGGATCTTTATAGTTACGCTCGGCGGCATCTAACGGGATACCGGCCGCATTCTCTTTTGCAAAGCCAATTTCAGAGGCTTTCTTGTTCGGGTGAACCTGGATGGAGAGAGGTTGATCGGCACACAGCACCTTAAACAGGAACGGCAGCTCGCCAAAACGGTTGGCCACGCTGTTACCCAGCAGCGTGGCTTTATCGGCATCAATTACGTCGCGCAGCGCGCGCACCTGGCCGCTGGCATCTTCAACTTTTGAGCTGCTCTTCGGGTGGGCGCCCATCCACAGTTCTGCCATCGGCAGGTTGTCCGGGTTCGCGATACCGTAGAGTTCCGTTAACGCAGTTTTACTTCCCCAGGCGTAGTTTTGCACTGAGTTGATGAGTTTTTGCATTATCAAGCCCTGATTCAAATGTGGAATAAACTCCGGGTATTAAAGCAATAAACCACCTGGAAGTAACCTGCGGATGTAAAAAGTCGTACTAGTCTCAGTTTTTGTTAAAAAATTGTGTAGGATAAGCTGACTCGCTTTTAAGCCGGGCAGCGGAACATCTGCCCTGAATAATCAGACCGACGCAGTAAGTGAGAGAACAATGTCGAACAAACCCTTTCATTACCAGGATCCTTTCCCGCTCGGTAAGGATCAGACCGAATATTACCTGTTAACCCGCGATCACGTCTCTGTCTCTGAGTTTGAAGGGCAGGAGATCCTCAAGGTCGATCCGCAGGCGCTGACCTTACTGGCGCAGCACGCCTTCCACGACGCCTCGTTTATGCTCCGTCCTGCGCATCAGCAGCAGGTGGCCGATATTCTCAGCGACCCGGAGGCCAGCGAAAACGATAAGTATGTCGCGCTGCAGTTCCTGCGTAACTCCGATATCGCGGCAAAAGGCATTCTGCCGACCTGCCAGGATACCGGTACGGCCATTATCGTGGGTAAAAAAGGGCAGCGTGTCTGGACCGGTGGCGGCGATGAAGCCGCACTGGCGCACGGTGTCTACAACACTTACACCGAAGACAACCTGCGCTACTCGCAAAACGCGGCGCTGGATATGTATAAAGAGGTCAACACCGGCACCAACCTGCCTGCGCAAATTGACCTCTATAGCGTGGACGGTGATGAGTACAAATTCCTTTGCATCGCGAAAGGCGGCGGTTCAGCCAACAAAACCTACCTCTACCAGGAAACGAAAGCGCTGCTCACACCGGGCAAGCTGAAGAACTACCTGGTGGAAAAAATGCGTACCCTGGGGACTGCAGCCTGCCCGCCATACCATATCGCCTTTGTCATTGGCGGCACGTCGGCGGAAGCGACGCTGAAAACCGTGAAGCTGGCATCGACTAAATACTACGACGGCCTGCCAACCGAAGGGAACGAACACGGCCAGGCGTTCCGCGATGTTCAGCTTGAGCAGGAGCTGCTGGAAGAAGCGCGTAATCTGGGGCTCGGCGCACAGTTCGGCGGTAAATACTTTGCTCACGACGTGCGTGTGATCCGTCTGCCGCGCCACGGCGCATCCTGCCCGGTGGGTATGGGCGTCTCATGCTCGGCGGATCGTAATATCAAAGCGAAGATCAACCGTGAAGGCGTGTGGATCGAAAAACTGGAGAACAACCCGGGTAAATACATTCCGGAAGCGCTGCGTAAAGCCGGTGAAGGTGAAGCGGTTCGCGTTGATCTGAACCGTCCGATGAAAGAGATTCTGGCGCAGCTGTCTCAGTACCCGGTCTCGACGCGTCTCTCCCTGAACGGCACGATCATCGTCGGCCGCGACATCGCCCATGCGAAGCTGAAAGAGCGCCTGGACAACGGCGAAGGGTTGCCGCAGTACATCAAAGATCATCCGATCTACT
Organism: Enterobacter sp. T1-1; assembly: GCF_000710795.1. Taxonomy (NCBI): domain Bacteria; kingdom Pseudomonadati; phylum Pseudomonadota; class Gammaproteobacteria; order Enterobacterales; family Enterobacteriaceae; genus Enterobacter; species Enterobacter sp. T1-1. The sequence continues at coordinate 47,106 of NZ_JALW01000028.1, forward strand.
ACGCGGGCCCGGCGAAAACGCCAGAGGGTTATGCCTCCGGCTCATTAGGCCCAACCACCGCAGGCCGCATGGACTCCTATGTTGACCAGCTCCAGGCCAACGGCGGCAGCATGATCATGCTGGCGAAAGGCAACCGCAGCCAGCAGGTGACGGACGCGTGCCACAAGCACGGTGGGTTCTACCTGGGCAGTATCGGTGGTCCGGCGGCCGTACTGGCGCAGGGCAGCATCAAGAGCCTGGAGTGCGTGGAATACCCGGAACTGGGTATGGAAGCGATCTGGAAAATTGAAGTGGAAGATTTCCCGGCGTTTATCCTGGTGGATGACAAAGGCAATGACTTCTTCAAGCAGATCCAGTCCTCTCAGTGTTCGGCATGTGTGAAGTAAGCTAAAAAGCCGGGTGGCGGCTACGCCACCCGACAACAAAAAGAGCGCACAAAGCGCCATAACGTTTCTCAGAAGTCATCAATACTTATCTCTTAAGCATGTGAGCAATCCCATCTTTAATTATCAAGGAGAAAGTAATGACAACGCATCGCCGTGAGAAAGATTCGATGGGCGCGATCGACGTTCCGGCCGACAAACTCTGGGGGGCGCAAACCCAGCGCTCGCTGGAACATTTCCGTATTTCGACAGAGAAAATGCCCGTTTCGCTGATTCAGGCGCTGGCGCTGACCAAACGTGCCGCCGCCAAAGTGAATCTGGATCTGGGCCTGCTGGCGGCTGACAAAGCCAACGCCATCATCAGTGCCGCCGACGAAGTGCTGGCGGGCAAGCATCCCGACGAATTCCCCCTGGCCATCTGGCAGACCGGCTCTGGCACGCAGAGCAACATGAACATGAATGAAGTGCTGGCCAACCGGGCAAGCGAGCTGCTGGGCGGCGTGCGCGGTATGGAGCGTAAGATTCACCCGAACGATGACGTTAACAAGAGCCAGAGCTCCAACGATGTCTTCCCGACGGCAATGCACGTGGCGGCGGTGATTGCCATCCGTGAACAGCTGATCCCGCAGCTAAATGTGCTTAAAAGCACCCTTAACGAGAAAGCCCGGGCCTTCAGCGATATCGTCAAAATCGGGCGTACCCACCTGCAGGATGCCACGCCGCTGACCCTTGGGCAGGAGATATCCGGCTGGGTGGCGATGCTGGAACACAATCTCAAACACATTGAGTACAGCCTGCCGCATCTCTCTGAGCTGGCGCTGGGCGGCACGGCGGTGGGGACGGGGTTAAATACCCATCCGGAGTACGCGGTGCGCGTGGCGGAAGAGCTGGCCGTGATTACCGGGCAACCGTTTGTTACCGCGCCCAATAAGTTTGAGGCGCTGGCAACCTGCGACGCGCTGGTTCACACCCATGGTGCGCTGAAAGGGCTGGCGGCATCACTGATGAAAATCGCCAACGACGTGCGCTGGCTGGCCTCTGGCCCGCGCTGCGGCATTGGTGAAATCAGCATCCCGGAAAATGAACCGGGTAGCTCCATTATGCCGGGCAAAGTGAACCCGACGCAGTGTGAAGCCATGACCATGCTCTGCTGTCAGGTGCTGGGAAATGACGTGGCCGTCAACATGGGCGGTGCGTCAGGCAATTTCGAGCTGAACGTCTATCGTCCGATGGTTATCCACAATGTGCTTCAGTCTGTACGTCTGCTGGCGGACGGCATGGAGAGTTTCAACGCGCATTGCGCCTCCGGCATTGAGCCGAACCGCGAGCGAATCAGCCAGTTGCTCAATGAGTCGCTGATGCTGGTGACCGCCCTCAATACCCATATCGGCTACGACAAAGCCGCTGAGATCGCCAAAAAGGCGCATAAAGAGGGGCTGACGCTGAAAGCCTCTGCGCTGGCGCTCGGCTATCTCACGGAAGCCGAGTTTGATGCCTGGGTCCGCCCTGAAGCGATGGTCGGCAGCCTGAAATAGTCACGTCGCCACATACAGGTGCAGCCGGGGAATAATCAGCTGCAGCGGCTGCGCCTGAGGCTTATAGCGATGCTGAACGTTTTCCGCATCGTAATTCAGCAGTTCGCCAATGTCCGGTACCACGGCGCCCTGATCGGCATCATAGAGCGCAATCAGCGGCGTTGGGCAGGCGTACTGGATCTGCTTTTGCTGGCCTGAATACCAGACGCGGGCGATAGGCTGCACCTTCACCGGGCGTTTAATCTTCAGGCGCGTTTCTGCGGGCAATGACGCGATGCTGTGATACTCCTGCTCCAGGCGCTCAATCCACTGCTCGCGCGACCACGGAGCCACGGTGCGCGGCGCTTTCAGGCTCTTTTCCAGCTGGGCCAGGATCTCATCCCGGGTAAAGTTTTTGATAATGTGCTTGTTGGCCCAGCCGAAGCGCAGCGTGGCGGGCTGACGCAGTACCGTCAGCGTACGGTAGGCATTCAGGGTGATTAAACCCGGAAGCTGGCGGTGCACCCACTCAAAGCGGGCAGCTGGCGCCAGGCCTGACTCTTCGGTAATGATCTTTTCAAATGCCGCTTTCAGGGTATTGATGTGCGTAATCTGGGTTTCCAGCGCCTCACGGGTTTCGGCATCCGTTTGCAGACAGATCACCCCCGGCAGGCGAACGGCCGCCTTGCTGCTGCGGTTTTCTGACTGCTGCTGAATAAACAGGCGACGATAGTGCTGTAGCGCCAGATCCCGCGCGGATTGGCCGATATGCTGTTTGACGTCGATGGTTTGCAGCGGATCGTGCTCTGCGCCTTTTGCCACCTCCGGCAGGGTAAAGACCCGTGCAGCCAACAGGCGGCAGGCCTGCAGGCGCTCGGTCAGCGTTAACAGCTCATGCTCCATCTCCCGAAAGGTGCTGTTCAGCCTTTCGATAAGATCGTATGTCGCCATGTGAATCCCCATTAGTTACAACATACTCATGGTATAGCACAGCACGCCGGGTCAGGCCAGCGTGCGGTTAAGGTCAGGCAGGAACGGGAAGGGCGATGTTATGGTACACCGGCCAGCTAAAGCAGAAGCATGCGCCGCCGAGTTCACTCTCCCCGCACTGCACCGTGCCGCCCATCGCCTGCGCGATAGAGTGGACAATCGCCAGCCCCAGACCACACCCTCCCGTCGCACGGTCGCGGCTCGGGTCGAGACGCACAAACGGCTCGAACACGGTTTCACGCGCATCCGGGGCGATGCCGGGGCCATCGTCTTCCACCGTCAGACGGGCCTGATTGTCCTGCAAGTCCAGGCCAATCCGCAGCGTGCTCTCGCTGTAGCGCATGGCGTTGTTCATCAGATTATCCAGCACGCGTTCCATCAGACGCATGTCCAGCGCGCCGTAATCACCCGGCGTGACGCGCGTTAACAGGGTGCGTTGCGGATTGACGCTCTGGACGTCATCAATATGGGTTTGGATCCACGTCGGCAGATCCGGGGTACTGAGGTGCAGTTCATTTTGCGGACGGTCAAGACGAGCGTAGGTGAGCAGCTCCTCAATGAGCGCTTCAAGCTGGCCGATGTCGCGGTTTAACGCCTGAGACTCTGCCGCAGTAAGGTTTTCGCTCATCTCCAGCCGATAGCGCAGACGCACCAGCGGCGTGCGCAGCTCATGAGCAATCCCGTCGATCAGCTGTTTTTTACTGGCAATCAGGGCGTTGATGTTATCGGCCATCTGGTTAAATGCCACCCCCAGACGTTCAAAGCTGGACCCGCTGTCAAAGTGAATACGCTCGGTAAGATGCCCCTCGCCAAAGCGCTGTGCGGCGGATTCCAGTTTCAGCATGTCCTGCCAGTGTGGGCGCATCCAGATAAAGACCGGGAAGGCGAGTGAAATGGCGATAAAGGCCATCAGGGCCATATCCAGCAGGCGCATCTGGTGCAGATAATAGAGATAAGGCACCGGCCCTACGGCCAGCACATAATGACTGCGCGGAATGCGCTGGATAAAGGTGTATTTCTCATCCAGTGCCACGATATCCCCGTCACGCAGGCGCTGCATGGCAGGCGGATCTAAATCGAAATCCTTCAGCGGTTCAATGCGCAGATCGAACGACAGGTTCAAATCCAGCTCTTTTAAGGTTCTCGCCCAGTCATGTGGTGGAATTTCACGCAGTTCGCTGCGCATCAGATAAAGTGAGCTTTTCATCAGGTCGTCCAGCGACTGCCTGCCCGCTCGTTCGGCAGTGAACTTATAGACCAGCCCGACCAGCATGGTCATCACCAGGAAGCAGACAAACAGCAAAAGATAAAACTGCACAAAAAGCTTTTTCATTAAATCTCACCGAAAAAACGATACATGCCGAATATACATGAAAAACCTTCCGGTGTTTTCACCACCATCATGCACGACAAACGTATTATCTGAGCCGTGCCGAGGTTTGTTACATGGCGTGAGTACTTCTTTTGATTTTGGCGATGAGTTTTTCGGTCACGCTCAGGCCTTCCGCGATCTCCGCATCAATCACGGCGCTTCCGAATTCTTTAATTAAATCCAACAATATTTCGTAAGACTGAATCAGTTCCAGAAGATCAAAGAGGGCTTTTTGGTCGGCACGCGCGGGGGAGGCTTGGTTAAGCGTTGCCTGATTAACAATCCATTCAAGATTGGTTTTGATGGCTTCTACGTCATGGTAGCTATACATATGTCATAGGCTTAAATCCTCATTTCAAGATTTTATGGGAGAGAGGTAGCGAAAGCGTCGCGATAAAAACGTTTATGTGGCGGGCCCGGTGCGAGCTCAAGAAGGAATGCAGGAAAAGTAATTATGGATTAGTTCGCTGGCTTAGCAAGTTAATTGTTGCGCCAACGGGCAAATTAACGCGCGAAAGAAAGGGCATTGTCATGTAATGCCTTCATTTCGCGCAGGCTATGCTATTTTGCTAACGCGATCAGGTTTCCCAGGCGTGCGGGGCGAACAGATAACCCTTGTTACGCACGGTTTTGATGCGGTACGGCTCGGTGGCGTTGTCCTGCAGTTTCTTGCGCAGTCGCGAAATAGCCACGTCAACACTGCGATCCATTCCATCGTAACTTACGCCGCGCAGGTTTTTCAGCAACGCGTCACGGTCCATAATCTGCCCCGCATGGGTGGCCAGCTCCCAGAGCAGGTCAAAATCGGCGGTAGAGAGCGCGATAAGCTCACCGGAGAGCAGGACCTGGCGGTTAACCGGATCGATGGATAACGTGCCAAACCGCATCGCTTTATGCGGCATCAGGGACTGCGCCGGCACCTCGCGTTCACTGCTGGCATGCTGGCGCAAATGCAGGCGCAGACGGGCGAGCAGAACGGCAGGCGGCGTGGTTTTAAGAATGTAGTCATTGGCCCCCATCTCCAGCGACAGAATATGGTTCATGTCGCTGTCCAGTGAGGTCAGCAGCACGATAGGGCCATCCCACTGAGCCCGCAGGTCGCGGCACAGCGTCATCCCGTCTTTGCCGGGCAACATGATATCCAGCAGCACCAGATCCGGGTTTTCACGCACCACGACCTCTTCGGCGCGATCGCCACGTGGCTCAACAATAACGTCCATATCATGTTTACCCAGATAAGCGGCGATCAATTGCCCCACTTCGGGCTCATCTTCTACATAAACAATCTTATTCATACAACGTCTGTTATCGCGAAAAATGCCAACATACACCGCGTAACCTTAACCTTCCATTAATCTTTCAAAATTAACGTCAGTTCCGTTATTCTGGCTCTTATTGTTACTTGATTGTTATAGGAAAAAGCATGGGGCTGGCGATAAAAGCCGCGCTGGGCGCGCTGGTGGTGTTATTGATTGGCGTACTGGCAAAAACCAAAAATTACTACATTGCCGGGCTGATTCCGCTCTTCCCGACGTTTGCGCTCATTGCACACTACATTGTCGCCTCGGAACGCGGCACTGAGGCGCTGCGCACCACCATTGTGTTTGGCATGTGGTCAATCATCCCTTACTTTCTCTACCTGTTGTCCTTGTGGTATTTCACGGGCTTTCTGCGGCTTCCCCTGGCGCTGGGCGGGGCGGTGGTCTGCTGGGGGCTCAGCGCCTGGGTGCTGATTTTCTTCTGGAGCCGCTATCACTAGCGCAGCGGTCGCCCGCCGTCCACGGCAAAGGTTCTGCCGGTGACGTAACAGCTGGTGAGCAGATAATCGATAAGGTCGATCACCTCTTTCTCGCCAGGGGCGATTTTCATCAGGGATTTATTCAGCGCCTGCTGACGATACTCGGCATCATCGCCCTCGTTGAATAAAATCATCGCCGGGGCGATGGCGTTCACCTTGACCTCTGGTGCCAGCTTACGGGCAAATGAACGCGTCATGTTATCCAGTGCGGCTTTACTCGCCGCATAAGCGATGTGTTTGTCGCTCCCGCGCTCCACCACATAATCGGTGAAATGAATAATGTCACCCGCGGCATGGCCGTGGCCGCGCAGCAGATCCAGCAGGGCATGGTTAAGCAAATAGGGGGCATTGACGTGGATCTGCAGCATACAGGCGAGCGTTTCGCTGAGCGACGTACCGGGTTTTTCTGCAAGCCATGCGCTGGCGTTATGGATAATCGCCCGCAGACCGTGGGTCGTTGATTTGACCTTATCCGCAAAGGCAAGAATGCCGTCGTCGGTGGAGAAATCAGCCTGAATACAGGTTGCACCCGCTTTTCGTAGCCCGTCTATCGAGGGGTATTCCGTGCGGTAACTGACAATGACCGGGTGGCGAAGGTTGAGAAAGTGATGGGCGAGGGCGAGGCCGATACGACGGCCTCCACCGGTGATCAGTATTGGGCGATGCTGCGCAGTTCCCATCGTATTCTCCTTTTCAGTTCAACAATGGGAAACGCAGGGTTATCCCATTAACATCCAGGTTGCCGGTACGGCAGCAACCAGTAACAGCCCGATGAGGGCCATTTCGCGGCGTTTAAGCGCGTTCTCCAGCTGATGAGTACGGCGGGCATAGATAAACACCAGCAGGCCCGGCGCATACAACACCACCGACAGCAGCAGATGCATAGGCCCGGAAGCATACAACAACCACAAACCGTAAATACAGGCGCCGATCCCTACCGCATAGTGCGCCGGGCGGGTGGCGATTTTTAACAGATACGCACCCACTAAGAAATAGGGTACCAGAATCATCTCCGAGGCGATGGTCAGCAGGGTGTTATAGTCCGAACCTGTGAGCCAGATCAGCACCAGGCAGACCTGAACGCTGATATTCGTCAGCCAGAGCGACGCTGACGGCGCACTGTTTTTATTCTGACGGGCAAACAGACGCGGAAACGCTTTGTGCGTGGCAGCCAGGAAAGGCACTTCTGCCGCCATGATGGTCCAGCTCAGATAAGCCCCGCAGACGGAGATAATCAGCCCCGCGGCAATGACCACATCGCCCCAGCTACCGAGCATTTTCACCATCAGACCGGCCATGGATGGGTTACGCATTTCGGCCAGTTCAGGACGAGCCACCACACCCAGCGACAGCAGCGTCACCAGCAGATAGACACCGAGGGCCGCCAGCACCGCCAGCAGCGTGGCGCGTCCGACGTCGCGCTTATTGCGCGCGCGGGCAGAGACCACCACCGCACCTTCAACACCAATGAAAACCCACAGGGTGATCAGCATGGTGTTTTTCACCTGCTCCCAGACGGGGACGCCCAGCGCAAGGCCAGTGAAATCGAGTTTAAATACATCCAGACGGAATGCCATAAACGCCAGCACAATAAACAGCCCGAGCGGAACCAGTTTGGCCAGCGTCGCCACCAGGTTAATGCTTGCCGCTGTCTGGACGCCGCGCAAAATGAGCCAGTGTACGACCCACAGCAGCACCGACGCCCCGACAATCGACTGCCAGGTGTTGCCGTCACCAAAAAGACGCAGCTCGGGCGTATCGGTAAAGAAACTGAGCGCCGAGAAGACAATAACCAGATAGGAGACGTTAGCGATCACCGCACACAGCCAGTAACCCCACGCGGAACAGAAGCCAATCAGTTCCCCAAAACCGGCCCGCGCGTAGGTGAAAATACCGCCATCGAGATCGGGACGAATACGGGTCAGCAGCAGCATGGCGAAGGCCAGCAGCAAAATGCCAACGCCGGTAATCCCCCAGCCAATCAGCAGTGCGGCAGGGCTTGCGACGGCCGCCATATTCTGCGGTAAACTGAATACCCCCGCACCCAGCATTGAGCTTAAAACGAGTGCAGTTAAAGCACTCAGGCCAAGTTTCTTTTCCATTGGCTTCCTGTTATGAAAGGTCCAAATCCAGAATAATTATTTCGCACAGGCGCATAAAAATGGTGGATCACACTAAGGCGCGGGATTTTACGGAGTGTCACGAACGCATGCAATGATGTGTAGCAGAAATTCAAAAAAAGTAACAAAAAAAGGCGGCATTACGCCGCCTTTAATGAAGGGTTTTGTTACTTGTACAGATCGGCGCTGATGGTCACATTGTTACCACGTTCCTGCCACTGGCGGGGGATGTGGTAGTACTTCGCCCCTTTCTTCGCCGCGCGCTTCGCGACCTGATAAGAGACTTCCGTCATATTGCCGTAGTTGCCGGTAAACTTGATGCTGTCGAACGGCACCATCTGCGCAGCCGTGGCGTTGTTCAGCTCTTCAACTTTGGTGCCGTCTGGCAGGGTAACGGAGTAACGGCCACCTTTCGTGGATTGCGTCTCAAAGAAACGGCCCACTTCAGCGCTTGGCGCTGCGGAGGTTGCTACGCCTGGAATTTCGACTTTCTTCGCTTCTTCGCCGCCTTTCGCTAACGCCGCGCGACCGGCTTCTGAATCAGCAGGGATGGCATCCGGGCTTTGCAGAACGCGTTTTTTCGCATCTTCTTTATAGATGAACGCGGTAATACGCTGGTTGCCACCCTGGTTAGCATCTACCTGACGCACGATGTAGAACGAGTAAGCCCCTTTCTGTTTCGCGGCTTTGGTGATGGCATCGTTCACTTCTGGCTGGCTGCGGTAGAAGCCCTGAACGGTAACGGTGTCATACGGTTCCAGCTCAATCGCCTGATCTTTAGGCAGTTCAACGACGCCGTTGATCACGCGGTTTTTCGGCGCGTCAGCTTTTGGCGCATTCTCTTTGTACAGCGCAATGGTCACGCGCTGGTTGCCGCTATTGCCTTGATCGGACTGGTCAAGCACGTAAAACGACGCTGCGCCGTTTTTATCAGCGGCTTTTGATGCGGCGGTAACGGCATCGCCAATAGAGTTGTAACGACCCACAATGACCGTATGGTCAAAAGGTTTTAACGCTGCCGCTTGCTCCGGCGTTAACTCTGTCGCGGCATTCGCAGACAGGGCGGTCGCGGAAAGAAGTGCGGACGCCAGGAGTGTGTTCTTAAGCTTCATAAAAATAATCCTTCGCCTTGCGCAAACCATGTACTGGTATTGTTGTTAATTTGAGACGGTCCCGATTATGGCATTTAAAACCTGTTGCTGTCTGCGCCATTTTTCACAGCCTGTGCTCACCGAAGGATCTGATTCGATAACATTTAGTGATATGTTGAAAAAACAGGCGTTTGACAAGCAAAAGTGATAAAGCATATGACTTTTACAAGTTAATTTAATGTTAATAAGTTGATCTCATATGGCGCTATATCATGTTTTTACCGCTTCGCTTGCGCGATTTATCGGTTCTGAGGATGAATTTAAGGTAAATATCTCTGTCAGCGAGGCCGATCGCTTATTTTTCACAGATAATGTAAGAAATAGTGTTTTCAGGCGGTAGATCGCAGGCGCTATTTTCAGTAGGTTATAGAAAGTTTGTTACTGTTTTATTTTCCGGGGTTACTCATTTGCCGCCGCTCTAAGGATGGCGAAATTTGATGCAACTGCGGGCATTTATCGATAAACCATCATCAAAAACCGATGGAAGGGAAAACTATGCGTATTGGGGTACCAAAAGAACGGTTTGCCAATGAAACCCGCGTAGCGGCGACACCAAAAACGGTGGAGCAACTGCTTAAACTGGGTTTTACCGTCGCCATTGAAAGCGGCGCGGGCAAACTGGCGAGTTTCGATGACGAGGCCTTTATTCAGGCTGGTGCGGACGTGGTGGACGGTGCTGAAGTCTGGCAATCACCCGTTATTCTGAAGGTGAATGCGCCGCAAGAGAGCGAGATTGAGCTGCTGAACCCGGGCACCACGCTGGTGAGTTTTATCTGGCCTGCTCAAAACCCAGAGCTGATGGAGAAGCTGGCGGCACGTGGCGTGACGGTAATGGCGATGGACTCCGTGCCGCGTATTTCGCGCGCGCAGTCTCTGGATGCCCTGAGTTCAATGGCGAACATCGCCGGTTACCGTGCAATCGTCGAAGCCGCCCATGAATTCGGCCGTTTCTTTACCGGTCAGATCACGGCGGCAGGCAAAGTGCCGCCGGCAAAAGTGATGGTGATTGGTGCCGGTGTGGCAGGCCTGGCGGCTATCGGTGCGGCAAACAGCCTGGGCGCTATCGTCCGCGCCTTTGACACCCGCCCGGAAGTGAAGGAGCAGGTGCAGAGTATGGGCGCCGAGTTCCTTGAGCTGGACTTCAAGGAAGAAGCGGGCAGCGGTGATGGTTATGCGAAGGTGATGTCCGAAGCCTTTATCAAAGCGGAAATGGAACTCTTTGCCGCGCAGGCAAAAGAGGTGGACATTATTGTCACCACCGCGCTGATCCCGGGTAAACCAGCACCGAAGCTGATCACCCGTGAGATGGTGGACACCATGAAGCCGGGCAGCGTGATTGTCGACCTGGCCGCGCAAAACGGCGGCAACTGTGAATATACCGTGCCGAACCAGGTATCCACGACCGCCAACGGCGTGAAGGTGATTGGTTATACGGATCTGCCTGGCCGTCTGCCCACGCAGTCGTCCCAGCTGTACGGTACTAACCTTGTTAACCTGCTGAAACTGCTCTGCAAAGAGAAAGATGGCAACATCACCGTTGATTTTGACGATGTGGTTGTACGCGGCGTGACCGTGGTGCGTGAAGGCGAAATCACCTGGCCTGCGCCACCGATTCAGGTTTCCGCCCAGCCTCAGGCTGCACCGAAAGCGGCGCCAGAACCCACAGAGCCTGCTAAACCGGCATCTCCGTGGCGTAAATACGCGCTCATGGCGCTGGCGATTATTCTGTTTGGCTGGCTGGCCGATGTCGCGCCAAAAGAGTTCCTCGGCCACTTTACCGTCTTCGCGCTCTCCTGCGTGGTGGGTTACTACGTGGTCTGGAATGTCTCCCATGCACTACACACGCCATTGATGTCGGTCACTAACGCCATCTCCGGGATCATCGTGGTCGGGGCGTTACTGCAGATTGGTCACGGCGGCTGGATTAGCTTCCTGAGCTTTATCGCGGTGCTGATCGCCAGTATCAATATTTTCGGTGGTTTCACCGTGACTCAGCGCATGCTGAAAATGTTTCGTAAAGGCTAAGGGGTAGCATATGTCTGGAGGATTAGTGACAGCCGCATACATTGTTGCTGCAATCCTGTTTATTTTCAGTCTGGCGGGACTTTCCAAACACGAAACGTCTCAGCAGGGTAATAACTTTGGTATCGCCGGGATGGCGATTGCGCTGATTGCCACTATTTTCGGACCCGATACCGGCAACGTTGCCTGGATCCTGGTGGCGATGATCATCGGCGGGGCGATCGGTATTCGTCTGGCAAAACGCGTTGAAATGACCGAAATGCCGGAGCTGGTGGCGATCCTGCACAGCTTCGTCGGTCTGGCGGCGGTGCTGGTGGGCTTCAACAGCTATCTGTACCACGAACCGGGCATGGAGCCGATTCTGGTCAACATTCATCTGACCGAAGTGTTCCTGGGCATCTTCATCGGTGCAGTAACCTTCACCGGCTCGATTGTGGCGTTCGGTAAGCTGCGCGGTAAGATCTCCTCCAAACCACTGATGCTGCCAAATCGTCATAAGCTGAATCTGGCGGCGCTGGTGGTCTCCTTTGTGCTGCTGGTGGTCTTTGTGCGTACCGAAAGCGTAGGTCTGCAGGTGCTGGCGTTACTGGTGATGACCATCATTGCGCTGGCGTTCGGCTGGCACCTGGTGGCCTCCATCGGTGGGGCTGATATGCCGGTTGTGGTGTCGATGCTGAACTCCTACTCCGGTTGGGCGGCGGCAGCGGCTGGCTTTATGCTAAGCAACGACCTGTTGATTGTCACCGGTGCGCTGGTGGGCTCTTCCGGTGCGATTCTGTCCTACATCATGTGTAAGGCGATGAACCGCTCATTCATCAGCGTTATCGCCGGTGGTTTTGGCTCTGACGGCTCCTCGACCGGTTCTGACGAAGAAGTGGGCGAGCACCGTGAGATCAGCGCGGAAGATACGGCAGAGATGCTGAAAAACTCGCACTCGGTCATCATCACCCCAGGCTATGGCATGGCGGTGGCGCAGGCGCAGTATCCGGTCGCTGAAATCACCGAGAAGCTGCGCGCGCGCGGCATCAAGGTGCGCTTTGGCATCCACCCGGTAGCGGGGCGTCTGCCAGGCCACATGAACGTGCTGCTGGCAGAAGCGAAAGTGCCTTACGACATCGTGCTGGAGATGGACGAGATCAACGATGATTTCGCCGACACCGACACCGTGCTGGTCATTGGCGCCAACGACACCGTTAACCCGGCGGCGCAGGACGATCCACGCAGCCCAATTGCCGGGATGCCGGTTCTGGAAGTGTGGAAGGCGCAGAACGTGATTGTCTTCAAACGTTCCATGAACACCGGCTACGCTGGCGTTCAGAACCCGCTGTTCTTCAAAGAGAACACCCATATGCTGTTTGGCGATGCCAAAGCCAGTGTGGATGCGATCCTGAAAGCACTGTAATTCGCGTTCTCCTCAAAAACCGCTCTTCGGGGCGGTTTTCTTATTTCTGCGGTCAGCGTTTCTCCTCTGTCTATACTTTACCCTTTGTGTACTACGAGGAGGTGAAATGCAATTTTTGTCCCGCTTCGACATCCTGGAGCTGATGATGACGCCGACATTCTGGGTAAGCGTCGCCACGGTTATCGTCGTGACGCTGCTGGTCTACTGGCTTCTGACGCGCCTGATCGCATTCGTTAAGAGAGGGATCACAACCTGGGGAGATAAGCACCCAACCACAAACAGGATGCGTTTTATCCTGACCGATATGCTTAACCGCACCAGTCGCTTCCTGCTTTTTGTCGTGGCACTGCTCATCAGCCTGCGTTTTGTTGACTTACCCGACCGGCTCTTTAGCACCGTAAGCCACGCCTGGTTCCTGGTCTTCGCGATACAGGTGGCGCTCTGGCTGGATCAGGGCGTGGTGTCGTGGCTGCGACACGTCATGCTGGCCCCCGGCAGTCATAAAAATCCGGTTACCCTGGTGATCACCGGTCTTATCCTTCGCGCTATCGTCTGGTCTGTGATGCTGCTGTCGATTCTCGCTAACGCGGGCGTCAACATCACCGCGCTGGTAGCAAGCCTGGGGGTAGGGGGTATTGCTATCGCCCTCGCCGTACAAACCATTCTGAGCGACGTCTTCGCTTCGCTTTCTATCGGCTTTGATAAACCGTTTGAAATTGGTGACTTCGTGGTGTTCAACGACGTGGCGGGAACGGTGGAACACATAGGCTTAAAAACGACCCGTATTCGTAGCCTGAGCGGGGAGCAGATCGTTTGCGGTAACGCCATTTTGCTTCAGCAGACGCTCCACAACTATAAACGTATGCAGACCCGTCGCATCGTCTTCACGTTTGGCGTCGCCAGCGACACGCCGCCTGAAAAGCTGCGCTATGTGGGGGATATGGTCAGGCAGATCATCACCGATGTGGGTGAGACAAAGTTCGATCGCGCCCATTTCCTCGGGTTTGACCGTGACCGCCTGACGTTTGAAGTGGTTCATATTGTCAATACGGCGGATTACAACAAATACATGGATATCCAGCAGGAGATCAATATCCGTATTCTCGAAGGGCTGAACGCCCAGGAGATTAAGCTGGCGCTGCCCAGCATGGTGTTGCACGCACCGTGGATGCAGGATCGATCAACTGAAGAGACACAGACAGCGATCGAGAGCTGATAAGAAAAGCCCGCCGGGGAGGCGGGCGAATAGACTGACGTTAATCGTCTTCCGGGTCATCCAGCTCAACCGGTGTCTGGTACTCATCCGGCTTAATGACCAGCAGGTCGCAGCGCAGATGGTCAATCACCTGTTCCGCGGTATTGCCCAGGAACGCGGCAGAAATACCGGTCCGTCCGATGGTGCCCAGCACCACAATCCCTGCCTGCAGATGTTCGGCTAAATCCGGGATCACCTCTTCAGGCAACCCTTTCTCGACATGCGTCATGTTCTCATCAATGCTGAACTTCTGGCGCAACGCTTTCATGGCCAGCAGGTGCTGTCCGCGGATCGCGTCGTTATATACGCTCGGGTCAAATTCAGGCAGTTCGATGGCAATATTGATAGGGGTAACCGGGTAAGCGCCGACCAGATGCACTTCGGTGTGGTTAACCTGCTCGGCAAGCAGCAGCGTCTCTTTGACCAGCTTTTCATTCAGCGAATTGTGATAATCCTCTTCGCTTGCCAGGTTTACTGCCACGACGGCTTTGCCGCCTTCAGGCCACGGCTGATCTTTCACCATCCAGACCGGGCACGGGCATTTACGCAGTAAGTGCCAGTCTGTCGGCGTGAAGATCACGGATTCCAGTTTGTCGTGCTGGTGTGCCATTTTCAGCAGCAGATCGTGCCCACCGGCGACGACCTCCTGGATAATCGCTTCAAAGGGGCGGTTATGCCAGACCACTTTAATATCGATAGGCACACCCGCTTCAAGGTAGTACTTCGCCTGTTCGCGGATCCACGCGGTACGTTGGCTGATCACTCCCTGACGCATAGCGGTACGCTCGTCAGGCGACAGAAGGGTGGTCATCTCATACGAGAAGTCATAGATCGGCAAAAACGCTTTGATTTTGCCACCAATCCGTTGATGTAAATACACAGCACGTCGTAATGCCGGCTGATCGTCCTGATTAGGATCGATAGCTACCAGCATGTTTTGATACTTTGCCATACAGGTCTCCTTACTACTGTCACCACAGTCTGTAATTAAAAGAGTAACCTATATATCCTGAATGAAACAGAGGTAAGGTTTTGCCAGATCAATAATTCATGAAAATATCTCAGAAGAATAGCACCGTCGTTGTCACCGCGATAAACGCAATCAACAACAGCACCATCACCACGATGGCAAACGTGGTGGAGTCCTGAACGTAGGTTTTTTCCTCTCCCTTCATTGGGCCGACAAGCATGATCCAGATGAAGAGGAAGGTCACGGAGGCAATAACAACTGAAACGAAAAATAAACTTTCTCTCAATTTAACCTCAACGAGAACCTTTCAGGAGCGGGGGGATGTCTGTCGCAGGGGCGGGAAGTGGTGTGCTTACCTGCCAGACCAATAAATCATAAAAATTTATCGGCCTGGCATCAATCATTCGTGGGGTTTATGCCACGTTGCGGGCGTGGCCGGCAAGAACAGCCAGCGCTTCACCGTTTTCGATGGTGATGTATTTACCTTTAACGGCCAGCATGCCGCTTTTCTGGAAACGGCCCAGCAGACGGCTGATGGTTTCCACGGTCAGGCCCAGGTAGTTACCAATATCGCCACGGGTCATGGTGAGACGGAACTCACGTGGAGAGAAACCACGTTCGGCGAAACGGCGGGAGAGGTTATAGATAAATGCAGCCAGGCGCTCTTCCGCATTCTTTTTGGACAGTAGCAGGATCATGTCCTGATCGCCTTTGATCTCACCGCTCATCAGACGCATCATCTGCTGACGCAGGTTTGGCATTTTGCCTGACAGATCGTCCAGCGTTTCAAACGGGATTTCGCAGACCATTGAGGTTTCCAGCGCCTGCGCAAAGCTCGGGTGATGGCCAGTACCGATGGCGTCAAAGCCGACCAGATCGCCTGCCAGATGGAAGCCGGTGATCTGCTCATCACCCTGTTCGGTGATGGTATAGCTTTTGATGGTGCCAGAACGGATAGCATAGAGCGATTTCAGTTCGTCTCCCGCTTTAAACAGCGTCTGCCCTTTCTGAATAGGCTTTTTGCGCTCGATGATGTTATCAAGCTGGTCAAGCTCATGCTCATTCAGGGTAAACGGGATACAGAGCTGGCTGATGCTGCAATCCTGGCAATGGATAGCACAACCGCCAGACTGAATGCGTCGTATAATTCGCTTTTCTGGGATCATAGGTTTGCTCAAGCCTTAATTGATATTGGTCAATTTTAACATCTTTTTGGTAAGTACGTAAGCCTGGCAAACCATCAATAAGGACAAGAGACGGCAACGTGTTGCCATCTTCTTGAAATTCCACAGCTTGATTATGGATTTTTAGCCTAACCGGTAGAAAATTAAGCACAAAAAGCCTGGGAACTACAGCAAAAGATACCCTTCGTGACGCAGTAACCACTCCTTGCGCTGCACACCGCCGGCATAGCCGGTCATGGTGCCGTTGCGGCCGATCACACGATGGCAGGGCACCACGATACTGACGGGGTTAGAACCGTTCGCGGCACCCACCGCCCGCGCCGCGCCCGCGCGGCCTAACTGTTCTGCGAGCTGGCCGTAGTGCATAACCTGACCACACGGAATATCGCGTAGCGCCTGCCAGACTTCACGCTGGAATGGCGTACCGGCCGTGGCGGTTGGCAAGTCATTGATGATGCTGAGATCGCCCTCGAAGTACGCCGCCAGCTTGTCGCTCAGCCCACCTGGATTGGTGGCACTGATACGCTCAAAGCCCTGGGCGCGGTAATGGATGTTGAGCAGCTCTTCCATGCGATCGCTGTGCTCTTCCCATTCCACGGCACGCAGATGGAACTGCTCGTCGGCGATAACCCACAGCGGCCCAAGTGGCGTTGCAATTTTATCTTCGAGTAATCTCAGCATCCTCTTTCCTTTAATTCAGCCTCGGGTAGATACCCGGTCCTATCGGCAGGCCGACAAGATACCATGCCACCAGCATCACCAGCCATACCCCTAAAAAGATAAGCGGATAGGGTAAAACCAGCGAATAGTAGGTACCCAGCTTCGCCTCCGGTTTATAGCGCTGCAGGAAGCCCAAAAACAGCGGTACGAATGGCGAAACCGGCGCCAGCGGGATCACCGAGGAGTCGGCGATACGGAACAGGATCTGCGCAAAGGCCGGATGGAAGCCCAGCATCATAAACATCGGCACGAAAATGGGGGCCAGAATCGACCAGATGGCGGATCCGCTGGCGATAAACATGCACAGCAGTGACGACAGCAGCGCCAGACCCACAAACGCCGGGACGCCGCTTAGCCCGGCGGCTTCAAGCGCATCGGTCAGGCCAACGGCCATAAATTTGCCCATGTTGCTCCAGTTAAACATGGCGACAAACTGGGCCAGCGGGAAGACCATCACGATAAAGCCCGCCATCTCCTTCATCGGCTCAATCATCAGCTGCGGCAGATCGGCCTGGCGGCGGATTTTGCCAGTGGCGATGCCATATGCGAGCGACACGACAAAGAAAAACAGAATGATCAGCGGCACAATGCCCTGAATAAACGGCGAGGGCAGGACGGTATGTTTCACCGGGTCGCGCAGGATACCGTTCTCCGGCACTACCATCAGCGCCACCATCGCGATAAATACCAGCGAGACTATCCCGGCGACGCGCAGGCCAAAGCGTTGCTCTTTGCTCAGCGTTTCCAGCTTTTCGTCACTACGGCCTTCCCATTTCCCTAACCGCGGCTCGATGATCTTATCGGTAATCAGCCCGCCAACAAGCGTCAGGACGATGACCGAACTCGCCATAAAGTACCAGTTGTCGATCACGCTGACGTGCATGGCCGCATCGATTGTTTTCGCCGCCTCGGTGCTAATCCCCGAAAGCAGGACATCGGTGGTGACGATCAGCAGATTGGCAGTGAAACCGCATCCCACACCGGCAATTGCCGACAACAGACCCGCCACGGGGTGACGCCCGACGGCAAGGAAGATCAGCGCCCCCATCGGCGGCATGATCACCAGCGCGGCATCGGAAGAGATGTGGCTGAAAAACGCGATAAACAGCACCATATAGCTGGCGTAGCGTGCGCTGACGTGAGAAGCCATTTTCACCATCAGCGCGGGGAGCAGGCCAACGCGCTCAGCCAGACCGGCCCCCAGCACCAGCGCCAGAATGGCGCCCAGCGGCGCAAAACCACTGAAGTTTTTAATCACATTCGGTAAAAACCAGTGCAACCCTTCAATGCTCAGCAGGTTCTTTACGCTTACCATGCTGCCATCGGCCGGGCTGCGCACGCTCACCCCTAAGGCGGACAGCACGGCTGTCGCCACCATCAAAACCACGATCAACCAGATAAAAAGCAGGAAAGGGTGTGGCACTTTATTGCCGATCCTTTCAACCCAGCCATAGAGCTTACCGGATGGGGAATGCGAAGGTATGGATGACATACTCATGGGCGTTCCTCGGGACTGTTGTGTTGTTGTGTTGTATTGTGTTTTTTATTTTAAAGGTGACGGTGTCACGCCCGCAGGGATCGGACACACGTACGGTTTTTCTTGTGTTTGTTGTTCGAACTCTTCACGACATTTTTTCAGCAGGTCTGCGTCCTGCAGCAGATGTAGCGCGGTGGCACCCATCACTTTCCCGGCCAGCAGCATGCCTTTATGGGCAATGGACGTTCGCCCCTGAGCCACCAGTTGCCAGGTGTGCAGCGGCGTGCCGACGGTAAAGCAGGGGCTGAAACACTGGGCGACGGGCATCTTCCAGCTAACATCACCCACGTCCGTGGAGCCAGCCAGCACGTTATCGGTGATGGCGTAAGGCGCGACCTCGTCCACCAGCAGGGTCTCCTGGTGGCGGCGGGCAAAGGCTTTACCTTCGTTCCCCCCAGTTGCAGCAATGTTTCTGAGGCTGTTTTGCAGATCGTTTGCCGTCAGGGTGGCGCGGATCGCCCGGGCAAAAGCGCGTTCTTCCTCCGTCCAGGCTGGCGTGCCGTAATGTTGCAGGGCGCGATACATCGCCGCTTCGAGCGTGCGGTTTGGCAGGTAGCTGGAGCAGGCTTTATCAAAGCGACACTCGACGGTGGTTTCGGTCATCAACGCCGCACCCTGAGCGATCTTCTCAATGCGCGCGTAGATTTGCTGCGCGTCGGCCATCTCCGGGGCGCGGATCAGGTACAGCACTTCGGCCTGCGCCTGCACCACGTTGGGGGAGATGCCGCCGGTATCGGTTACGGCGTAATGGACGCGTGCTTTCTCGATGATATGTTCGTTGAGGAAGTTGGTGCCGGTGGTCATCAGCGTCACCGCATCCAGCGCGCTGCGCCCCAGATGCGGCGAGTTTGCCGCATGCGCCGCCACGCCCTTAAAGCGCCAGGCGGCCTGGATATTGGCCAGCGTACTGACGTTAAACATGCCGGCAAACGCTTCCGGGTGCCAGGTGACAGCGGCGTCAACATCGTCAAACAAGCCCTCACGGACCATAAACGTTTTACCGGAACCGCCTTCTTCGCCGGGACAACCGTAAAAACGCACGGTTCCACTCCCGCCGTGCTGCTCCAGCCAGCTTTTCACCGCAACGGCACCTGCAAACGCCGCGGTGCCGAGCAGGTTATGCCCGCAGCCGTGGCCGTTAGCACCGGGCGTGGTGGCGTGTGCCGTCGCGCAGTGTGCCTGCTGGCTTAATCCGGCCAGCGCGTCATATTCGCCGAGCAGTGCAATCACCGGTTTACCGCTACCGAAGCTGGCGATAAAGGCATTTGGAATGCCGCCAGCCTCACGGATCAGGGTGAAGCCTTCCGCTTCCAGCGCGCTGGCCAGCCGCTCTGCGGACCAGAACTCTTCAAAGCGGGTTTCCGGGTGAGCCCAGATTTCGTCGGCAATGTCGGTGAACGTCTGACATCGCGTGTCGATTGCATCGGCAATAAAAGCGTAGTTCTCCTGCATTACACACCTCGCGTCCAGGGGAAATTCAGCGCAGTGCGCGTCAGCGTTTCGATAGCGACGGTCATGACGCGCTCATCAAAGTCGAATTTTTCATTGTGATGTCCGGCGCTCAAATCGGTGCCAAACACCATGTAGGAGGCCATGCCGCCGTTTTCTTGCACCCGGGCCATCATCAGCGTGGCGTCTTCAGAACCGGCCGGGGCTTTGACCTTATCAATGGCCTGTTCCACTCCGGGCACCTGGCTTGCCTGCTGGCGCAGATAATCCACCCAGGCAGGTGTCGGAGCGCTGGCGGTGGCAGCCCCCATCAGGCGCATCTCAGCCGTCACGCCGTACAGCGCGGCGGCACCGGTAATGACGGATTGCGCGCGTTCGAATACATACTGATTGATCGCCTCGCTCTCGCCGCGGGTTTCGACCTTAAGCAGGGCATGGGCGGGCACCACGTTGCGTCCGCTGCCGGCCTGCATCACTCCCACATTCACCCGGGAAGCCCCTTCGCTGTGTGGCGCAATGCTGTGCAGCGCGAGCGCGGCCTGGGCGGCGGCGAGCAGGGCGTTACGGCCTTCTTCCGGTTTACCGCCTGCGTGTGCGGCAACGCCGGTAAACGTCGCGTCAAACTTGGTTGTCGCCATAAAGTTATCGCTGCCGCAGATCACCGTCCCGGCAGGCACCCCGGTACCAATGTGAATGGCGGTGAAATAGTCCACCTCGTCCAGTGCCCCGGCGGCCACCATGGCGCGTGCGCCTCGAGTGCCTTCTTCGGCAGGCTGGAAGATCAGCCTGATGGTGCCGTTCAGCTGCGCTTTGTTGTGCATGAGCACGTGCGCCAGCCCAAGGCCAATCGTGGTATGGCCGTCGTGCGCGCAGGCGTGCATCATGCCCGGATTGCAGGAGGCAAAGCCGTCGCGGAACGGGCGGTGGCTGTCGTCGAGCGCTTCGCTCAGGTCGAGAGCGTCCATGTCCACGCGAAACGCCAGCGTCGGGCCGGGACGGCCGGTGTTAAGCGTGGCAACCAGGCCGGTGAAGCCGCCTTCAAACGGCGCGAGCCATTTTTCGGGCGCGCCCTGCGCACGGGCGCGGGCAAATTCTCGCGTCAGAGTGGCGTTATCCGGCAACCCCATACGGCTTTCGGCATCCACCACGTCGCGGCCCATTGCCAGGTCATAACCCAGGCTATCCAGGATCTCCGCGACTTTCGCGGCAGTCCGAAATTCCACCCAGCCGGATTCGGCAAAATGGTGAAAATCGCGACGCCATGCGCTCAGTTGCGGGGCTAAGGTTTGGATGTACTGTGCCAGTGAGTCCATATCTGTTCCTGTCATCATTAAAATATGTGAACTGCTTCACGCTGTGATAGTTTTTACTTATCACTAACCGATTTTTCACAGTTTTAACCGTTCAGGAATTACCCTCGCACATCCCTTTCCATTAAAGTAGATGACAGTTTCTTTACTCTGATAAACAACGGTTATCGGTCGGGCTATGTCATTTCAGATTAAATTTCATCAAATTCGGGCGTTTGTTGAAGTGGCGCGTCAGGGCAGCATTCGCGGCGCCAGCAGGACGCTGAATCTTTCGCAACCGGCGTTGACCAAATCGATCAAAGAGCTGGAAGAGGGCATGGCGGCGCAGCTCTTTGTGCGCCGAAGCAAAGGCGTGGCGTTAACCGAGTGTGGTGAAGGCTTCTATCAGCGCGCCAGGCTGATTCTGGAAGAGCTGCGCGCGGCGCAGGATGACATTCGCCAGCGGCAGGGCGAGCTGGCCGGGCAGATCAATATCGGGATGGGGGCGAGTATTTCGCGAAGCCTTATGCCTGCGGTTATCACCCGCTTTCATGCGCAGCATCCGCAGGTTAAGGTGCGAATTATGGAAGGGCAGCTGGTATCAATGATCAATGAATTACGCCAGGGCGAACTGGACTTCACCATCAATACCTATTATCAGGGGCCTTACGATCATGAATTTACGTTTGAAAAGCTATTAGAAAAACCGTTTGCCGTATTTTGCCGGGAGGGACATCCGGCGACGGGAGCAACCTCCATTAACGATCTGCTGCATTATAACTGGACCATGCCAACGCCCCGGGGAAGTTATTATAAGCAGTTAGAGGATGTATTTAGCCATCGCTCGCAAATACCCCGCATTGGCGTGGTCTGCGAAACATTTTCGTCGTGTATCAGCCTTGTCGCACAAAGCGATTTTTTAAGCATATTGCCGCAGGAACTGGGTTGTGACCCCCTGTTGGCGGGGCGTCTGGTTATGCTGCCGGTTGTCGAATCACTTCCAAAAGCGACGTATTATTTAATTCAGCGTCGGGATTCGCGCCAGACCCCGCTTACGGAGTCGTTAATTACGCAATTCAGACGAGAGGCGCGGGCAATCGTCTCTGCGTGAAACATCATCCATAAAAAAACAGGGCCTGTCCGACATCAGACAGACCCTTCAGTACACACAGCAGTGCATCCCTTCGCATATCCTGGATGTTATATCCATGAGGCAGGTTAATTAAGTTATAACAGCTTTCTCTCAAAATGAAAGGCGGTTGAGTGTTTGATTTTATGGATGTTTAAGCCAAATTGCGTGTTTTATTTACGCTGAAGTTTGAGTTAAGTGATGTTTAATTTTTCCCCGGCTGTCGATTGATATTCATCAGCTTGCTTTCAGCGCCACCCTGCCCGGGGGAACGGCTGTTGAGGCACACCCCCCGCGAAGGTATAGTACAGGCTCAGATGTAGCCGGAGGATTTCCATGAACCCTGACGACAAATCACTGTTTCTTGACGCCATGGAGGATGTCCAGCCCCTGAAGCGCTGCGCAGATATTCACTGGCAGCCGAGCCGCAACACGCGGGCGCGCCAGGAGATTGATACCGAGCAACTGGATAACTTCCTCACCCTGGGCTTTCTGGAACTTCTGCCCCTGGATGAGCCGCTGGCATTTCAGCGTGAAGGGATACAACAGGGCGTAATGGATAAGCTGCGCTCGGGGAAATACTCCCGCGAGGCCAGCCTGAACCTGTTACGTCAGCCCGCCGAGCGTTGCCGCCAGATGCTGTACGCCTTTATTCGCCAGGCCGGACGCGACGGATTACGCAATCTGATTATCATTCATGGAAAAGGGCGTGAACAGAATGCTCATCCTAACGTGATACGTAGCTATCTGGCGCGCTGGTTAACAGAGTTTGAGGAAGTGCAGGCCTTCTGCGTGGCGCTGCCGCATCACGGCGGCAGCGGGGCCTGTTATGTTTCACTGCGAAAATCCAACGACGCGAAACAGGAGAACTGGGAACGGCACGCCAAGCGCAGCCGTTAACGGGATTAGCGCGGGCGAGGTGCTCGCCCGCGCTGAACTCAGAAGGTTTCCCAGTTGCTGTCGGTGGCGGTGCCTGCCGTGGCCGGGCGCAACAGCTGTGGTGTTTTCACATGCGTTGTACGGGGCGCGGTGGCCTGTTGTTTACCGTTCAGACGAAATGCCGCCACCGCCTGGCGCAGCTGTTCGGACTGATCTTCCAGCGCCGCTGCCGCCGTGGCGGACTGCTGCACCAGCGCGGCGTTTTGCTGGGTGACGCTGTCCATCTGCGAAACGGCCAGGCTCACCTGTTCAATACCGCGACTCTGCTCATCGGACGCAGATGAAATCTCGCCCATGATATCGGTCACGCGGGTGACCGCCGCCACAATTTCCTTCATCGTTGCACCGGCTTCGCTGACCTGCTCAGAGCCGGTATTCACGCGGCTGACAGAGTTCTCGATAAGGCCCTTGATCTCTTTTGCCGCCTGCGCGCTGCGGCTCGCCAGGGTACGTACTTCCCCGGCAACCACCGCAAAGCCACGGCCCTGTTCCCCGGCGCGTGCGGCTTCTACCGCGGCATTCAGCGCCAGAATGTTGGTCTGGAAGGCAATGCTGTCAATCACGCCGGTGATGTGGGCAATTTGCTGCGAACTGTCGGCAATTTCCGTCATCGTGCGGACAACGTTATCCACCACATGACCGCCGCGCGCCGCTGTCTCAGAGGCGTTTTTCGCCAGCAGGGTCGCCTGACGGGCGTTGTCGGAGTTCTGTTTCACTGTGGCGGTCAGCTCTTCCATGCTGGCAGCGGTCTCTTCCAGCGAGGCGGCCTGTTCTTCCGTACGGGCGGAAAGATCGTTGCTCCCGGCGGCAATTTCGCCTGCGCCGGTGTAGATGGAGTCGGTACTGCCGCGTACGGCGCTGACCGTGGTGACCAGAGATTGCTGCATCTCATGCAGACCGGCCGCCAGCTGGCCCATCTCATTGCGGCCAGAGAGGGTAATATCCTGCGTCAGGTCGCCCGCCGCAATGGTACGAATATGGTTCATAATGGTTTGCAGCGGTTTTAACAGCAGGTGCTGTAAACCCTGCCAGATCACCACCAGCACGGCGATAACGGCCAGGAATATAGCCGCCAGCGTCCATTGCATCTGGGTAAAGCTGCTCTGGTTCTCTTCGGCCGCGGCTTTCAGCAGCGTGTTGTTTTCGGCGCGCCAGCGGTTATAGACCGCTTCCATATCGTCCTGTGCCTGCTGCGCATCCAGATCGCCATAGGCCTGATAGTTGTCGGCACGCAGATACTCAATCGACAGACGCATCACTTCGTGCATCTGGTTCCAGGATTTCAGCATCTCGTCGGTTAGCGCCGCACTCTGGCCGTTAACCTGCGGCAGGGCCTGCCACTGTTTGTTATAGGCTTCTGCTTTAGCCAGAGAGTTGCCCGCGGTGCCAAGCAGTTTGTTGATCGCCTCAAGGGACGCCGGATCGCGCTGATTTTTCAGATAGCGGATGGCCACGCGCGTCACGGTAACGCGCGTTTTGATGAGGGTGTTAACGCTGTCGCTCAGGCTCTCCTGCTGGGCATTAAGCACCCCGGAGTTCTGGAAGTTATGGCGATCGTTGCTGACGGCAGAGTAGAACAACCCTCCCGTGACAACTTGTAGCAGGCAGAATATGGTGAGAGCAAAGATAATACCGGTAATCACGTGCAGATTTTTCAGCATAGCGGTCGTCCGTAAGAAAGTGCAGGGGTACACAAATACTATCGTCGTCTAAAATTTAAACTTTAATTTAACTCGCGCTTAACTATGGGTTCTGGTCGGGAACCTGTTGTAAATCCGGATCTTTTTTATGAGGAAGGTGAACATGAGCAGCATCGATAAAAGCGGGACATACGCGCTGGGCACACGCACGGTTAAACGGCTGGGTTACGGCGCAATGCAGCTGGCCGGGCCGGGCGTTTTTGGGCCACCGAAGGACAAAAATGCCGCGCTGGAAGTGCTCCGGGAAGCCGTGGCGGCGGGCGTGAATCATATTGATACCAGCGATTTTTATGGTCCGCATGTGACTAACCAGCTGATCCGCGAGGCGCTGCATCCGTACCGGGACGATCTTACCCTCGTCACCAAAATCGGTGCGCGACGCGATGATAAAGGCGCCTGGCTGCCGGCCTTTTCCGCCCAGGAGCTGACCCAGGCGGTACACGACAACCTGCGCAATCTGCAGCTGGATGTGCTGGACGTGGTGAACCTGCGGATTATGTTTAGCGCACACGGACCGGCGGAAGGCTCGATCGCTGAACCGCTGTCCACCCTGGCAGAGCTACAGCAGCAAGGGCTGGTGCGACATATTGGTCTGAGCAATGTCACCGCCACGCAGGTTGCCGAGGCGCAGAAGATGGTGCCCGTGGTGTGTGTGCAAAACATGTACAACATCGTGAACCGTAGTGACGATGCGCTGGTGGATTCGCTTGCGCAGCAGGGGATTGCTTATGTGCCGTTCTTCCCGCTGGGCGGTTTTACGCCGCTGCAATCTTCCGGGCTGCAGGCGGTAGCGGACGACCTGGGGGCGACACCGATGCAGGTTGCGCTGGCCTGGCTGCTACAACGTTCTCCGAACATTCTGCTGATCCCGGGAACCTCTTCCGTGGCGCATCTGCGGCAAAACCTCGCGGCAGGGGAGCTGGTGTTACCGCCTGACGCGCTGGCTACGCTGAATGCGCTAGTGTAACCACGTATAAACAGAGCCCGGAGGGATCCGGGCTTTGTTATTTAACGATCGGCAGATCGGAATAGCGCGTGGTGTAGCAGGGCGACAGCATATCCCGCTTCATCGCCCAGGATTTCACCGCCCCCTGGCCCGCAAACCACACAGACCCCCGGCCTGAACGGTTAAGGCGGTCGATAACCTGCATCAGGGCTGTACTGTCTGGCCGCGGTGGGTGTTCATCGAACAGGCTAAGTTGCGCCACGCCCTGACTGAAAAAGTCACTGAGCATGACGCCCGCTTTCATATAGCGATGCCCCTCTTTCCAGATTCGGTTTAATGACTCGATAGCTACCCTGATAATATCCCGCGTATCGTTGGTGGGGATCGTCAGCTTGCCGGAGGCCTGGTTACCATAAAAAACCTCGTCCTCCGCATGCGGGCTGGTGCGAATAAAGACGCTGATATAGCAGCAAAACTGTTTCTCTTCGCGCAGCTTCTCGGCGGCGCGTTCGGCATAGGCGCAGATCGCCTGGTGCATATCGTCATACCGGGTGATACGGCTGCCGAAGGAGCGGCTGCAGATGATTTGTTGCTTTGTTGGCGAAAACTCTTCCAGCGCCAGACACGGTTCACCGCGTAACTCGCGGGCGGTTCTTTCCAGCACGACATTAAAGTGTTTACGGATCACCCAGCTTGAACATTCCGCCAGATGCAGGGCAGTCTCGATCCCCATCAGATTCAGTTTTTTGCTGATCCTGCGCCCGACACCCCACACTTCGCTGACCGGTACCAGTGACAGCAGTTTACGCTGACGATCGATATTCGATAAATCCACCACACCGTTGGTTTTCTTCCAGGTTTTGGCGGCATGGTTAGCCAGCTTGGCTAAGGTTTTGGTGGGCGCGATACCGACCCCGACCAGCAGGCCGGTCTCTTTGTACAGGCGCTGGCGGATAGCCTGACCGAACGCCTCCAGAGACATACACTGGCTGACGCCCGTCAGATCCAGAAAGGCTTCATCAATCGAGTAGATCTCCACTCTCGGGGCCATCTCTTCGAGAATGGTCATCACCCGGCGGCTCATATCCGCATACAGCGCATAATTGGAGCTAAAAACGTGTACCTTCTGGCGTCTCAGCTCATCCTTCAGCTTGAAGTAGGGACCAGCCATGCCGATCCCCAATGCTTTTGCTTCTGCTGAACGTGAAATGATACAGCCATCGTTGTTTGAAACGACCACCACGGGTTTCCCCTTAAGATCGGGCCGAAACGCCGTCTCGCAGGAGGTGTAAAAACTGTTTACGTCAACGAGCGCGAACATGGCGGTTAGCTTTCAGGGTAAACGTCACAACGCCGAAGATCTCCAGCTCGTCTTCTGCGGCAAAAACGACCGGTGCGTAGTCAGGATTATGGGGGATGAGCTGAAGACGCGGATGCGTTTGCAACTCCTTCACGGTAAATTCGCCCGCGACCGCCGCAATCACAATATCGCCATGAACGGCGTTTAACGAACGGTCAACCACCAGCAGGTCACCATGGCTGATGCCTGCGCCGATCATCGAATCACCGCTCACCCTGACAAAATAGGTCGCGCTGGGGTGTTTGATCACCAGCTTGTTCAGATCAAGGCTATCCTCGACATAATCCTGAGCAGGGCTGGGGAAGCCACAGGGCACCCGCTCCATAAACAACGGAAGCAATAGCGTGGCATCAGGCCCCAAAGGAGAGATCAACTGCATAATGGTTAACTCATATTACTGTGTTTATATACAGTATTCATGATTAACCAGAACGATCAAGAGACGGGAGGGGAATTTTCCGGAACTCGTTGAAAGTCGAAAATTTTTAGTTCAACAAGGCGCGCTGGCGAGTATGCATTCTGGAATGTTTAATTTTTCTTAATTATTTCAGGCAGTAGCTGTTCTATAACCCCCACAACGCTTCTGACCCTGTGTGGAATAAAGCGAGCGTCCGGATAAACCGCATAGAGAAAGCGGTCGGGTAACCGCCACGCGGGGAGTACCTGCACCAGCGTACCGGTTTGCAACGCCCGTGCCGCGAGCGGTAGTTGCATACCGCCAATACCCATGCCTGCCTCCAGCGCCTGTAACAGGGCGTCGCTGGTATTGGCGCGGAAAACGGTATTCACTGCAATATCAATCGTTTCGTCATCAGAAACCAGGCGTAAGGGAGCGTCCAGCGGGATGCCGCTGAATCGCACGTGGGGAAGCGCCGCCAGCGCGTACACGGACTCTACCGGCGGGAATGACGGGGCGGCAAAGAGCGGCGTTTCAATGCGTGCCAGTACGCGTGCGGCATGGGCTTGTGGAGGCTCCGCGCTCAGCCGAAGCGCCACATCCACCCCTTCGGTGACCAGATCGGCGATGCGGTCATCAAGCGAAACCTGCAGATGTAATTCAGGATTCATGCGCTGTAGCGTCAGCAGGCGCGGCAACACGAGCTGGCCCAGGCCGCTCGGCAACTGCACATGTACGGCCCCCTGATATTGATGCTCAACCGGGTTCAGGCGTCGCTCTGCTTCCTGCATGGCCTCCAGCACAAGCTGCATATCCCGCCGGTAACGCTCACCCTGCGCGGTGAGTTTCATCCTGCGCGTTGTACGATGCAGCAATACCACACCGAGCTCTTCCTCAAGGGCGGCGATCTGCTGGCTGACGGCGGACTGCTTGATCCCGGCCAGGCGAGCGGCAGCGGAAAAGGAGCCGGCTTCGGCGACGCGCAGAAAGGTGGAAATGGCGTTGAGCTTGTTATTCATTTCGTGATTCTGCTTATAAATGCCATCGGATTCGGGAGATATATCAGAAAAAAATAATAGATCACACTGTGTCTGTCACCCCTTTCGGAGAAACACCATGAATAAGACGCAGCAACACAGGGTCGCACTGGTCGCTGGCGCCAGCGGGATTGTTGGCAACCAGCTGGTCAAAACGCTTTTGCGTAATCAGTGGGAGGTTATTGGCCTGAGCCGCCAGGCGGTATCTCACCCTGAAGGCATTGCGATGGTTAATGTTGATTTACTGGATGAGCAGGACAGCGCGCGGGCACTGTCATCGCTCAGCGGGATCACTCATGTGTTTTACAGCGCCTGGGTCAATGCCGCGAACTGGACAGAGATGGTTGAACCGAACGTCACCATGCTGCGCCATCTGGTCAGTAACCTCGAAAACACGGCGCCCCTTGAGACGGTCAGCCTGATGCAGGGCTACAAAGTCTACGGCGCGCATCTTGGCCCGTTCAAAACCCCGGCACGTGAAAGCGATCCCGGCGTACCGGGCGCGGAGTTTAATGCGGCCCAGCTCAGGTGGCTTAGCGATTTTCAACGGGGAAAAGCGTGGCACTGGAGCGCCATCCGGCCGGGCGTGGTGGGCAGCACGGTGCCGGGTAACGCCATGAATCTTGCCCTGAGCATCGCGCTGTTCGCATCGCTGTGTAAGGCGCTGAATTTACCGCTGCGTTTTCCCGGCGCCGAACAGACCTGGCACAGCATTGTTGATCATACAGACGGCGAATTGCTGGCAGAGGCGACCGTGTGGGCCGCCACGTCGCCGGTAGCAGAGAACCAGGCATTCAATGTGAATAACGGTGATATCTGGCGCTGGAGCGAGCTGTGGCCACGCATTGCACACTGGTTTGAACTGGAGTCTGCCCCCCCGGTCCGGCTCTCATTTCAGCAGTTGTTTACGGACTACCGCACGGTATGGCATGAACTCGCCGCAGCTCGCGGGCTGGTGGAAAGCGATATTTTGCAGCTGAACGACGGACAGTTTGCCAACTTCGTGTTTGGCTGGGATTACGATATGTTTGGCGATGGCAGCAAGCTGCGTCGGGCCGGGTTCACCGCCATGCGGGCCACCGACGAGATGTTTTTCAGCCTGTTCGCACAGCTCAGGGCGGCACACATTATTCCCTGACAGGGGGATGTTGTTCTCAGGAACGAACCCGTTATACTCGCTCATGACTGTGATCAACGGGATTGGTGAATATGCGGGAAGCAATCAGCATTTTATTAATGGCTCTGCCGGTTATTGGGTTATATCTGGTGATAAGGAATGGCGTGAGGTCATTTCGCCAGCCAAAACGCATCGTTTCAGATGCCCAGGGCAAGAAGAAAATATCCACTAACCCGTGGTTTTTTGATTGTTTTTCCCGCAAGGTTTATTTTTATGATGAGCGATATTTTTATGAAATTCAGAAGGATAGAACCACTCAGATTGAACTGGCCAGGATAGTAAATATTAAGCCGGGATCGACGATGGTCAATAATCGTCGGATCTGGTCAGTAAGCTATGTTGAAAACGGAAGGGAAAAACAGGTGCAGTTTTACCCGAACGTAACGATGTTTAATCATAATTTCTCTGCTTTTTTGATAGCGGTAAAAAACGCCAATCCACACGCCGATATTAAAGATCTTTCCGTTTTCAATTTCTGAATGCCACCATGCGGCATTCAGAGACGATCCAGCCAGTCACTAACCATTAACGCATCGACGCTCTGAACGCGGTACCCGCCAGCCCGTGATAAATCGCGACGATGCACATCCAGCGCATTGATCAGACCTTCGGCCTCCTGGCAACGAAGGAGGACACCAGATCCTGCTGGGCAATATGCTGAAGACCATCACCGCAAATGGCACAAAGACACAGCAACTGGCGGAAGAGGATATTGCTGAGGTCCTGAGAACCCATTTTGCGCTGACGGCCGCGTAACGGATCGGGGGACAATTTCGCTTACAGCACAGACCGGGTTTTATACGCTGTGCCGGTTGCGTAAACCGTCCCCCCACTGTAATAACAGACTGAACGACGCGGGCAGTACCGTGAGTGTGACCAGCGTCGCGACCAGCAACCCCCCGATAATGGCATACGCCATAGGTCCCCAGAATACCTGGTGCGAGATGGGGATCATGCCCAGAATGGCGGCACAGGCGGTCAGACAGATAGGTCTGGCCCGGTGCTCTGCGGCTGCGATAATGGCGGCATCGTTCGTCATCCCCTGAGCCAGATTGCTGTCAGCTTCGCCGAGCAGGATCACCGCGTTACGAATGATCATGCCCGCCAGCGCGATCACGCCCAGCAGGGCGACGAACCCCATCGGTGTTCCACCCGGCAGCATCGCCAGAACGATGCCCGGTAAGCCAAACGGGGCCATGAACAGGGCCAGAAACATCCGGGAATAGCGTCGTAGCTGAAGCATCAGCAATAACAACATAATGACCAGCGTCACCGGAAGAACGGTAAAGACAGAGCGGTTTCCTTTATCGGATTCCGCAACCGCGCCGCCTTCCTCAATACTGTAGCCCGCAGGCAAACGGGCACGCAGTTTATCCACTGCCGGGCGCAGCGCGGCGGAGACGACCTCGGCTCTGAGTCCCGGCGCAAGGTCAGTTTGCACGGTGATAAACGGCAGGCGCTGACGACGCCAGACAACCGGATCGTCCACACCCCAGACCGGCGTTGCGACAGCACTGAGCGGAATTTTTTTGCCATCGTTCCCCTCAACGGTCAGTGACGACAGTGTGGCCAGATTAAGACGTTCACTGTCTCTGGCGCGGAGCACCACATCCACCAGCCGGTCATTATCCCG
Source organism: Enterobacter sp. T1-1 (assembly GCF_000710795.1). Classification (NCBI taxonomy): domain Bacteria; kingdom Pseudomonadati; phylum Pseudomonadota; class Gammaproteobacteria; order Enterobacterales; family Enterobacteriaceae; genus Enterobacter; species Enterobacter sp. T1-1. The sequence continues at coordinate 78,580 of NZ_JALW01000028.1, forward strand.
TATTGAGGTCACGACGCTGCCGGACCAGACCGTATTCAGCGTCCGGGCCAGACTTTCTGACGACACGCCCGCAGCCCGGGCTGCCGTCTGATTCACCTCAAGGGTAATCACTCTCTCCGGTTCACCGGCGGTCTGGTTGACTTCACGTGAGAGCGGTGACCGGCCAATCACTTCCGTCAGGTGATTCGCCAGCGCCCGAACCTTCACATAGTCCGGCCCGCTAACCCGGTATTTGATTGGCCAGCCGACCGGGGGGCCGAGCTCCAGGGGCGATACGCGTGTGATGATGTCGCTAAATTGCGTCGCCAGTATCTTGTTCAGCTGTGCGTGCAGACGGTCGCGGGCGGCGAGGTTTTTCGCGACCACCACCAACTGGGCACTGTTTTCATTCTCCAGCAGCACATCCATTGGCAGATAAAAACGGATAGCGCCCGATCCTACGTATGTTGAGTAATGATCGATATTGCTATTGTCTGCCAGCGCCTTCTCCAGCTTTTCGGCCTCTCTTTGCGTTTCCGGCTGTGAGGCGTTGGCCGGAAGCGTCAGGCTCACCAGCAGCTCTGGTCTGTCGGAAGCGGGAAAAAACTCACCCTGCATAAATGTCGTCCCGTATATGGACAAAACCAGTGCGGCAAGGGCGCAAAGCACGGTGGTGAGTCGGTGGCGCAATACCTTACGCAGCAGCCAGTGATACCCGCGTGCGAGCCGCCCCGGGCCGGAGGCATGATGCCTGACGTTCTCCGGCAGCAGCCATGTTCCGGTCAGCGGTGAAAACAGGATCGCGACCACCCATGAACACAGCAGGGCAATCAGCACGACCGCAAACAGAGAAAAGCAGTATTCACCCGCGCTGGATGCCGCAAAGCCGACCGGAATAAATCCGGCGATCATCACCAGTGTGCCGGTGAGCATCGGGAATGCCGTCGTGGTGAACGCCCGGGTTGCCGCTTGCCGACGGGAATCGCCAGCTTCCAGACGAGAAACCATGGTTTCCACGGTGATCATGGCGTCATCCACCAGCAGACCCAGCGCAATAATCAGTGCCCCGAGCGAGATGCGCTGCAGGCCAATCCCGGCCAGCATCATTCCGGCGAAGGTCATGGCCAGAACCAGCGGGATTGCCGCAGCCACAACCAGCCCCGCCCGTAGCCCCAGAGAGACAAATGAAACGGCCAGGACGATAACCACCGCTTCAATAAGGACCCTGATAAAACCGCTCACCGCGTCGCTGACTACCGCGGATTGATCGGCGACCTTCACCATCTCGATACCGTGCGGTAGCACGGCGCTGAGGGCGGCCACTCTTTGATTCAATGCGGCGCCAAAGCGCAGCATATTGCCTGTTGGCGCCATTGAAATCGCCAGTCCGATGGCCGGTTTTCCGTTAACCCGGAACGCCGGTGAGGGCGGTTCGGCGCTTTCCCGGGTGAGGGTGGCAATGTCAGTCAGGGGGATATAACGATTGTTAATATGCAGCGTGACCGCGCGTAAACTCTCCTCTGAGCTGAGCGCACCGCTGACGTGGAGTGCGATGTTCTCCTGCCCCGTGCGTATGATGCCCGCCGGGACGACTGCATTCTGCGCCCTGAGCGCCTCCGCCACCTGCTGAATATCCAGACCCATCCCCGCCAGACGGGCCGGGGAAAAGGCCAGAACCATCTGTTCCTGCTGTTCACCCAGCAGGGTGGTTTTGCCGATATCCGGCAGGGACATCAGTTCCCGACGCAGTGTCTCCACCCGATCCCGAACCTCCCGCAGGGTATAGCCTTCGGGGATGAAGCCATAAATTGTGCCGAACGTGTCGTCAAATTCGTCGTTGACGTCAGGACCCTGAACGCCTTCTGGCAGGGACGGGGCGATATCCTGCATTTTCTTCCGCACCTGGTACCAGATATCCGGCACCGTTTGCGGCGGCGTGTCATCGCGCAGATTGACATGAATAACGGTGCGTCCTGCCCGGGTTTCGCTTTCGATATAATCAAGCCAGGGGATCTCCTGTAACTTTTTTTCAAGCGTATCCGTCAGCAGACGGGTCGTGTCCGCTACCGATGCCCCCGGCCATTGCGCGGAGACCACGGCCGTTTTGATGGTAAACGCCGGATCTTCGTTGCGCGGCAGGCGCTCGTAACAGAACACGCCCATCGCCATCACCAGCAGCATAAAGAAACTGACCATCTGCTGATTTTTAAGCGCCCAGGCGGAGAGGTTAAATGTCTCTTTTGTGCTTCTCATGTTCATGGCTGCTCCTCCCCGGCAATCACCTGTTCTCCTGAGCGTAATTTGCTCACGCCAGCCGTAATCACCCTGTCACCGGGCGCAAGACCGGAGGCGATGATGACGGAGGAGGCCGTGTAACGTGCAGGCACAACCACGCGCAGTTGCGCCTGAGATTGCCGGTTGATTACAAATACAGCGGGCTTGTCTGCGTAACGACTCAGTGCCGACGCAGGAAGGACGTAACCGCACGCGGCACTGGAGGGCAAGATTACGGTGACGCTGGCACCCAGTGCCATGGCGGCGGGCGAGTTGTTCAGGGTGGCTCTGACCCGCCAGGTACGGGTCAGGGGATCGGCCTGAGGTGTGATATCGCGTAACAGAGCTGAAGCATTGACCGTCGGGTCGCTGAGCAAGGCGACGCGGAATTCGGCCTTATCCGGTGAGGGGATCTCATCAGGCGCGGCAACATCAAACACCACATCGCGGGCTTCACCGGTCGCCAGCGTCAGCACCGACTGGCCTGCGCTAAGAATCTGGCCCGCAGAGGCGCTGACCGCGGTAATGATACCTTCCTTCGGCGAGAGAAGGCGGGTCCAGCCCAGACTTTCCCGGGCGTTGCGCAGTGCCGCCTCGCTACTTTTCAGACGCGCGCTGGCGACAAGCCAGTCTGCACGGGCTGTGTCGAGTTGTGTGCGGGCTATAGCGCCGGTGGGCATCAGCGTTTGCATTCTGTTGACGTTGAGCGCGGCAATCTGCGCTGAGGCTTTGGCACCCTCATAGTCAGCGGTGGCCGCGTCGAGCTGATTTTGTCCGGTGGTATTGTCGAGGGTCGCCAGCAGTTGCCCGGCGGTAACCCGGTCGCCAATATCGACGACGCGCGTGAGGATCCTGCCCCCGGTACGGAAACTCAGCGTCGTCTCATCATGGGCAAGGATCTCACCGGTTCTTTCCAGTGCTGGCAGCGTTTTCGCTGAACCCACCACACTGTAGCGTACCGCCCGCACGGGGGGCGGCGTGTTTTCGTGTTTATCGCCGCAACCGGTTAGCGGGAAGATAGCCAGGGCAAGTATCACCAGGGGAATAAAGTGTAGCCAGGAAAGGGTGCGCGCCACGCTGTATACATGATGCAGGCTGTGGCGGAGGGAGAGAATGAATTCGTCTGACATAACGCCGCTCCAGAAAAGGGATGGCGTTATTTAATCGGCTGTTCATCGAGAAAGATTCGATGTTGTGTCAAGGGTTTATCAAGAGCGGGAATTTTCCTCGTCACAAGCGCGCCAGGGCAGCTGGATGCACACCAGAAGCCCTCCGGTTTCTGGTAATGACGCGCTAATACTTCCCCCATGCGCCTGACAAATCGCCTGCGCAATTGATAAACCGAGGCCGCTGCCACCGGAGTGCCGGGCGCGTGATTGTTCCTCGCGGCTAAATCGCTTAAACATGTCCGGTAAAAAGTGCTTTGATACACCCGGACCGTCATCGGCGAATTCGAGGGTGTACTGTCCCTGGGCATAATGCAGGGTCACCTCCAGATGGCCGCCCTCGCGTCCGTAGCGGAGTGAATTCTCCATGAGGATCGTAAATACCTGTCCCATACGGAACGCATCGCCTCTGAAGGGGCATGCGCGCGGGTTACGCAACGTTATCGTAAAATTTTGCGCATCGGCCTGCGGGGTTATCCAGTCTGCCCGCTCCTGAATCAGCTCATCCAGACGGAATGGCCTGTCTTCAAGCACAAGATTTCCCGCATCAGCCAAAGAGAGAAGGTGCAATTCATCGGTCAGCCGGTTGAGGTGCTGGAGCTGTTTCATCACCATCCCCAACTGCTCCGGGGTGGCGTCAAACACGCCGTCCATCATACCCTGCAGACGTCCAATGGCTGCCGTCAGGGGAGAGCGCAGCTCATGTGCCATGGCAACGTGCGAGGCGCGAAGCTCCTTTTCATAGCGAGCCAGTTGTCCGGTCATGGTATTAAAGTCAGCCGCAAAACTGATCATTTCTGCGGGCGCATCTCTCACCAGCTCTGCCTGTCGGCCAAACTGTCCATCGGCCACATCTTTGGCCGCATCACGAAGACAGCTGAACTGCAGCGCCAGAGGGCGCGCGTGCTTAAGTCCCATTACCACAATGAAGGGGATCATCACCAGCACCAGCAGAGCCACGGTGACCCAGTCAGCCGAGGCGATAGATGGGGTGGAATAACTGAGCCCCCACCAGCTGTCTACAATATCGTGAAAGCGGGCCGGGTTTGACTGCGGATTCTGGCTGAGCGTGAGAAACTCCTGCCGGACCGCTGCGGGCATTTTGCCCATTATCCAGTAGTTCTGCACGGCGTAACGCAGCCACATACAGGCTGCTATAACGATCACGCTGCCAATCGCCAGCGCCAGGATGCGCGCGCAAATCCAGCGCCAGAGGGAGGAATGACGGGTCTTTATCATGGCTGTCTGAACCTGTAACCCACGCCGCGAACGTTAACCAGCACGCCGGAAAGACCCGCGGCTTCGAGTTTTTTACGCAGGTTATAAATATGGGTATCCACCACCCGCTCCAGGGCCTCGCTTTCCGGCAAACAGTGCTCCAGTAAATATTGACGGGAAAAAGGACGCGAAGGTGAACGCATCAGCGTGGTCAGTAGCGAAAATTCCGTTGGGGTCAGATCCAGAACCCGCGGCGTGTTGTCATCATTGATGATGCTCGCCACGATGGCCGTGACATCCACCTCCAGCGTCTGCCAGCGGAGGATCTCTTCTTCGCGCGTGTTTTTATTGCTCCGGCGCAGCACCGCCTGCACCCGTGCCACGACTTCACCTGGATGATAGGGTTTAACGACATAGTCATCAGCCCCGTATCTCAACGCGCCGATGCGATCGGGCGTATCGCCCATAGCCGTCACCATGATAACGGGCACATCGCTTTTGCGACGCAGGCTGGCCAGCACCTCAGTTCCGTTGAGTCCGGGAAGCATGACATCCAGCAAGACAAGATCGGGTTTCCAGCGTTGCGCCATCTCCAGCCCGGCCAGCCCGTCCCCCGTGACGTTCACATCGTAATTTTCACGGCGTAAATAGGCTTCAAGTACGCCAGCCGCATCGGCATCATCTTCAATAATCAGCACTCTTCTGGACAACATCTGTTCACCTTGACCGTTTCTTAACACTATCCCGACTATTCATTGATTTAGCCAAATCATACTGCGCACAACGTAGAAGTGGAGACCAGTATGATAGCGAGAAAAAAAGCCCTGTATATGACCGTTCCGTTTCTGATGACGGCAGCATCCGGCGTACACGCCGATGAGGCACAAACGTCTTCCGACTATTTGACGATTGGGGCAGGAGGACGCTATGCGCCTCGTTATTCAGGCTCTGACAAGCAGGTATGGCAAGGGGGGCCGGTTTTACAGGGGCGCAAAGGTGCATTCTTTATTGATGCGCAGAAAGGCATTGGATATGACCTGCAAAATGACAGCGGCGTGTACCTTGAACATACGCTGGGTTACGACTTGGGTAGGGCGGACGAAAACGCCAGCTGGCGCGAGGGAGCGAATAATCTGAAAGGGATGGGAGAGATCGATACCAGCCTGAATACCGGACTGGCGGTCGGCTGGCAAATCACTTCCTGGCTGAGTGTGGAAGGCAAAGCGACCCTGCCTGTAACGGACAGTCAGGGGGTAAACTACCAGGCCTCTGTTACGCTGCTCCCTCTACAAACCAGTCAGGACACGATTGCTTTTCAGTCTGCATCCCTGTTTGGCGACAGCCGTTACCTCAATACCTGGTATGGGGTCAGTCAGCAGCAGAGTCAGCGCTCCGGTTATAGCCGTTATTCAGCGCCCGGTGGATTCTACGGTATAGACAGCAGCCTGACATGGAGTCATCAGTTCGATACCCATTGGGGCACGGTACTGAGTGCCGACTACACCTGGCTTGGGGAGCATGCAAATAACAGCCCGATCGTATCGCGACGTAACGAAGGCGCTGTCACCGCCGCCATCACCTGGACATTCTAGTGTGGAGGTGAGAGATGCGATCTTCCTCGGCGTAGCCGGGGTAATCATTACGGCCATCTATGTCATTACCTGGTACGTCTATGTATACGGGTGAACAGAGCTGGCCGGAGCGAGAAAATTCCTGGAAGATTATTTCTTCTTGTTCATCATCGCTTTCAAATCAGCAAACGGATTAAAGGTGGCGACACCCACATCTTTTTGCGCGTCTTCTCCCGCGACAACGGTGGTGCCGTACTGATCCGCCTCGGTGTACTTCGAGTGTTCATGATCGTGGCAAAACAGGCACAACAGCTCCCAGTTACTGCCATCTTCCGGGTTATTGGTATGGTCGTGATCGATATGGTGAACCGTCAGTTCCCGAAGGTTGGAATAGACAAATTCCCGTGAGCAGCGCCCACAGACCCATGGATAAATTTTTAATGCTTTTTCACGGTAGCCGCTTTCCAGCCGCGCGTAGTTTTTAGGGATCAGAGCCATTGCCGGTTTTACCTGCCAGGAAAAGAGTGAGCGAAATTATATCCCATTATGGAACGCAATAGCGATCTGCTCAGGTCAGTCAATTTATTTGACGCTTTCCGTTAAATAAACGGCATTTATTGTTGCCTGGTAATGCGTAGAGTAGAAGAAACGCAACACATTCTCAGGATTACCCCTTATGAAAAAGATCGGATTTTTATCATTTGGTCACTGGACGCCGTCGCCGCAGTCCGGTACCCGAACCGCAGCGGACACGCTGCTGCAGTCCATCGACCTGGCCGTGGCCGCTGAAGAGCTGGGTGCCGATGGCGCTTATTTCCGTGTGCACCACTTTGCCCGCCAGCTCAGCTCGCCGTTCCCCTTGCTTGCGGCGATAGGCGCAAAAACCAAAAACATCGAAATCGGTACCGGCGTGATCGACATGCGGTATGAAAACCCAATGTACATGGCGGAGGATGCCGGGGCGGCGGATCTGATCTCTGGCGGGCGTTTGCAGCTGGGAATTAGCCGCGGCTCGCCGGAGCAGGTGATTGATGGCTGGCGTCACTTTGGCTATGTCCCGCAGGAAGGGGAAAACGAATCGGATATGGCGCGTCGTCATACCGAGGTGCTGCTTGAGATGCTGCGCGGAGAAGGGTTTGCGAAACCAAACCCGCAACCGATGTTCCCGAACCCGCCGGGCCTGCTGCGCCTGGAGCCTCATTCCGAAGGTTTACGCGACCGCATCTGGTGGGGCGCCGGTTCAAATGCAACGGCGGTCTGGGCCGCAAAACTGGGCATGAACCTGCAAAGCTCAACGCTGAAAGACGATGAAACCGGCGAGCCGTTCCATATTCAGCAGGCAAAACAGATCCGCGCGTATCGTCAGGCCTGGGCTGAGGCGGGCCATACCCGTCAGCCGCGCGTGTCGGTGAGCCGCAGTATCTTTGCCCTGATGGACGACCGTGACCGGATGTATTTCGGGGCCAGCCGCAACGACAGCGATAGCGTGGGCTATCTGGATGAAAAAACGCGGGCGATTTTCGGGCGCAGCTATGCGGCAGAGCCCGACAAGCTGGTTGAACAATTGAAGCAGGACGACGCGATAGCCGAAGCGGATACCCTGTTACTGACCGTACCGAATCAGCTTGGTGTGGACTACAACGCGCATGTGATTGAGTCGATCCTCAAACATGTGGCGCCAGCAATGGGCTGGCGCGAGTAGGTAAACTAACGGTTGCTCAGCCTCTGTGACTCATATCGCTCAGCAGTACGGCGATACTTTGCCCGCCCGCCGTCTGCTCAAGCGCAATCTTGACGATGATGGTCAGCGGAACGGAGAGCAGCATGCCAACGGGGCCGAGCAGCCAACCCCAGAATATCAGGGATAAAAACACCACCAGGGTCGAAAGCCCGAGCCCGCGTCCCATCATGCGCGGTTCAAGAATGTTTCCGAAGACCAGGTTAATCACCAGATAACCGGCCAGCAGAATCAGGGCATCATACAAACCACTGAAAACCAGCACCTGCAGAATAGGCGGGATGGCCGCCAGCACGGAACCGATGTTGGGAATATAGTTAAGCGCAAAGGCGAGCAGTCCCCAGATGAACGCAAACCGCACATCCAGCGCAACCAGCATGCCCCAGACAACGCACCCGGTGACGAGACTGATCGCCGTTTTCAGCACCAGATAGCGGGAAACACTGTCCAGTGCACGCTGAATCGCGCCCATGCCTTCCACCGGCCGAACCATTATATGCTGTAGTTTGGCAGGCAGTTGCGGCACCTCCAGCAGCATAAACACCACGGTTAAAAACAGCAGGAAAATAGAGGTCATGGCGTTGGAGAGTTGCGCCAGCAGGCTGGTGACGAGGGTCATGGCTGCGTTGGGGTCGATATACTTCAGCAGTTCCTCCACGGAGACCTCAATGCCCGCGCGCTGCAGCCAGGGTTCAATCTGCAACAGCGGTATCACCAGCGACGAGCGGTATTTCGGCAGCGTGCGCGCCAGTTCATTCAGGGATGTGCCCAGATAGGCGACCAGCAGCACCATCGCGATAATAATGATGCTGATGAGCAGGGTGATCGCCAGCACGCGCGGTATGCGTATCCGCACCATGCGCTGAACCAGCGGGTTAAGGATCACTGCAATAAACAGCGCCAGAATAAAAGGCACGATAATATCGGCGGCAAAACGAACGCCCGTCAGGATGATCACCAGCATACCGAGCATGATGACAATCTTGAGGCCGTTCAGGGTAATGATGGGTTTAGCCATGGCAATTCCTGCGTATTTTTTTATTTATAATAAAGGCGAAAGGCGTTTAATAAACTAACCAAAATCAAACGGCCTCGGTAAAGAATTGAAAAGACTTTGAGTAAAATCCTGGCTTATGGTACAAATTTAGCGTGTTTAACTACCGAGGACAATTTTGATCCGCAAAGACGAGAAGCAACACCGCGGATAATTGTAATTTTATGGACAATTTGTTCAGGACGTATTCTTCAAACCATACTGCTGTATTCTCCACCTCTTTCTTCCTTCTGTCCGGTGAGCAACACTGGCGCAACGCGCTATAGTCACGTCTTCTGCCTGAGCTGGCGCCATGCGCTTAGCTATCTGATTTAATTTCCTTTTTTGGGTTTGCTGTTCGCAGCGAGCCGCGATGGATTATATTCTCAAGCAGGAGAAAAACATGTTTTACTGGATTTTATTAGCCCTGGCTATTCTCGCTGAAATTACCGGCACGCTGTCTATGAAATGGGCAAGCGTCAGCGATGGCAACACCGGTTTTATTTTAATGCTGGTGATGATTTCGCTTTCCTATATTTTCCTCTCGTTTGCGGTGAAGAAAATCGCGCTGGGGGTGGCTTATGCCCTCTGGGAAGGTATCGGTATTTTGTTGATTACGCTGTTCAGCGTTTTGTTATTTGACGAAACCTTATCAACAATGAAGATCGCCGGATTGACGACGCTGGTAGTCGGGATTGTGCTGATTAAATCGGGTACACGTAAACCGACAAAACCGCAGAAGGAGCAGACCCATGCAGCAGTTTGAATGGATCCACGCGGCCTGGCTGGGGTTCGCCATTGTTCTGGAAATTCTGGCGAACGTGTTTCTGAAATTCTCTGATGGTTTTCGCCGTAAAGTTTACGGTCTGATGTCGATTGCCGCTGTGCTGGGGGCGTTTAGCGCCCTGTCTCAGGCGGTCAAAGGTATCGATCTGTCAGTGGCCTATGCTCTGTGGGGCGGGTTTGGTATTGCCGCGACCCTGGCAGCAGGGTGGGTGCTCTTCGGCCAACGGTTAAATAATAAAGGCTGGATCGGCCTGGTATTGCTGCTGGCCGGTATGATTATGATAAAACTCGCCTGATGACGTCAGGCGAGGCGGCGCTGGCCTGTTATTGTGCCAGCGCTTCCAGCTTGTCGCGAAAACCGGTCACCGAGAGAGCACGGTTATCCGCGCGCCATCGGTCTTTGGCCGCCGGGGCTGAACTCTGCACACCAATCAACTGCCAGCCGTTATCCGTTTTCAGCATCAGCGGTGAGCCGCTGTCGCCCGGTAACGTATCGCACTGGTGAGAGAGCACGCTGTTTTGCGCCCAGCCCGTCACAATGCAGTCGGTGTGGGTGTACAGCGTATCCAGATGATCGACCGGATAACCGGATTGCGTCACCTTGCGATCGACGGCTTTCAGCGCGGCGGTCAGCGCGGCTTTATCGCCATCAAACAGGGGCAGAGGAGTGATGCCAGAAGGCGGGTAGCGCAAAATGATGAGACCGAAATCCCAGGAGGCCGCAGCGGGCGGGACTATCCAGCCGTCGCCGTCCGGTTTCAGGCGCTTACCCAGCGAAGGGTCAACCCGGCCTTCAATCCCGTGAATTTCATAGCGCCACATCCCTTTCTGAGACACAAATCGCAGTACCACGGCTTTGTCGGGTTTGCCGTCCGGCGGCGTCAACAGGCAATGGCCTGCGGTCAGGGCAAGCTGAGGGGTAATCAACGTGGCGGTGCATAAGTTACCGCTGGCGGTTTCCAGTTGCCCGATGGCATCCCACGGGGCCTGGGTAGGATCGGCGACACGCGTACGATCATCATGACCGAAAAACAGCGTTTTAAGCTCTTTCGCGCTAATGGTGTCATCATCGCCATCATCCGCATGCGCGAATCCAGAAAAAAGAGCAAACGTTCCCAGTAATAACACAACAGATTTACGCATATCACACTCTGGTGGGGGTAATTATGATTATTAAAAGTGAACCCTATGAAAATACTATAGACGGGACAGCGCTAAAGTGGGAGTAAAATCAGCGTGCTACGATCAGGAAAGATAAAACTGGCTTGCGATGAGCGCGCATAAAATAAGCAGGATAAGGATCAACTCAAACCGATAGCGTCGCAGCATACGCCCTCCGGATAAAAAAACGGCGCTGTATTGAAAGGTTCAGCGCCGGTTTACCAACGTGCCCCGAAGGGCACGGTTTAGCTTGTACTCTTACGCAGCTGGCTGAGCAGCTGGTTTAGCAGCTTCGTGTTTTACTGCTTTTTTGTGATGCTTTTTAGCGGCCTGAGCTTTCTGCTCTACAGCGGGTTTAGTCGCTTTTTTGTGGTGCTTTTTGGCGGCCTGTGCTTTCTGCTCAACAGCAGGTTTAGCGGCGTCTTGTTTTACGGCTTTTTTGTGGTGCTTTTTAGCCGCCTGCGCTTTTTGCTCAGCAGCAGGTTTAGCGGCTTTGTGATGTTTCTTGTGGTGTACCGTTTTTGCCGGTGCAGCGGTGGTTGCAGCAGGTGCAGCGGCAGCTGGAGCAGTTGCAGTAGTCTCAGCAGCGAACGCAGCAGAAGACAGACCCATAGCAGCGGCAACAACCAGAGCTAATACTTTATTCATGTTCATACCCTCGAATTTGGTTTTTCATTTAACCCCACTGCGGGGCCGTTGAAATAACTATATCCCTGTAAATTCGGGGTTTCCGTGAGTGATTGGTATCGGCGTGTAACCGTTTGTACAACGCCGGGGGCTTTCCCCGGCGTGGGTCATTACAGGTAACGCGAGGTCAGGTGTTCACGGAAGTAGCGGATATTCAGATCTTCTCCCGTCGCCTGGGTGATCAGCTGTGATGTGGTAAACCGGCTGCCGTGTTGCCAGACGTTCTGGCGCAGCCAGTCAAACAGGGCCGACAGATCCCCGTCAGCGATAGAGGCCTGCAGACCTGGCAGCGCCGTTTTCGCGGCATGGAACAGCTGCGCGGCGTACATCGCCCCCAGCGTATAAGACGGGAAGTAACCGAATCCGCCGTCGGTCCAGTGGATATCCTGCATACAGCCGTTGCGGTAGTTGTCTTTGGTGGATAACCCGAGCCACGCCTGCATTTTCTCATCCCACAGAGCCGGGATGTCCTCCACCTCGATATCGCCATTGATCAGCGCCCGCTCAATCTCATAGCGCAGCACCACGTGTGCCGGGTAGCTCACCTCGTCAGCATCGACGCGGATATAGCCCGGCTTCACGCGCTGGTTCCAGGCGATAAAGTTCTCTTCGCTAAACGCCGCCTGGCTGCCAAAACGGGCATGAACGGCAGGGAGGAGATGTTTCAGGAACGCCTCGCTGCGGCCAAGCTGCATCTCAAAGAACAGACTCTGGGATTCGTGGATTGCCGTTGAACGCGCCAGGGCAACGGGCTGACCGGCCCACGCGCGCGGCAGGTTCTGTTCGTAGCGCGCGTGTCCGGTTTCGTGGATCACGCCAAACAGGGCGCTGAGGAGTTCATCTTCGTCATACCGCGTGGTAATGCGCACATCTTCCGGCACGCCGCCGCAGAACGGGTGCGCGCTCACGTCCAGACGACCGCCATTGAAATCGAAGCCGAGCATCTTCATGGCCTCCAGCCCCAGCTCACGCTGCGTTGCCGTCGGGAAGGGGCCCTGAGGCGGAACGAATGTCTGCCTGGCCTGCTTGTCGACCACGTTTGCCAGCAGATCCGGCAGCCACGACTTCATGTCGGCAAAGAGCACGTCCAGACGCGCGCTGGTCATGTCTGGCTCAAAAATATCCAGCAGCGCGTCGTAAGGTGAGCAACCTTTTGCCTCCGCGCGCAGACGCGCCTCTTCACGGCTGAGTTTTACCACCTCTTTCAGATTGGCGGAAAAGCCTTGCCAGTCATTGGCCGGACGCTGGGTACGCCAGGCGTGCTCACATTTGCTGCCCGCCAGCGATTTGGCTTCCACCAGCGATTCCGGCAGCAGCGAGGCCTGCTGATATTGACGCGTCATTTCACGCAGGTTGGCCTGTTCGACGTCATTCAAATCTTCACCTGCCGCTGCAGCCAGCCATTCACCCACTTTTTTGTCGGTCAGGATCTGATGTTGCAGGACGCTCATCTCCGCCAGCGCTTCACCGCGCGCGGCGCTGCCACCGGGCGGCATCATGGTGAACATGTCCCAGCTGGCGATGGAGGAGAGGTGCGAGAAGCGGGAGAGACGCTGGAAGGTTTTCACAAGTGACTGATAGGCGGATATTTTTTGCAATTCTTATTTCCTCTTGCCAGGGATGTGTTTCAGGGAGCATACAATGAAACAGACCAAATTCCCCAGCATTTCCCACACGGAGGAAATCTAAGCCGATCTCCGCCGTTGAAACCGTCTCCGGAATGCCGGGAGACGGTTTTCGGTGGTTACTTAGGTCTTATCACGCATAACCTGTTGCAATATCGCCAGCGCCTGGGTGAACTGGGCATCCGGAATGGTCAGCGGATAAAGGAAGCGGATCACGTTGCCGTACTGGCCGCAGATCAATAACAGCAGGCCCTGGGCGAGTGCTTTTTGCTGGATCGCCTGCGCGATGGCGGCCGAAGGTGCACGGCTCTCGGGATCAAAAAACTCCGCCGCAATCATCGATCCTCTTCCCCTTATCGCCACGAGCGCAGGGAAGGTGCCCTGAATCTCTTCCAGGGTGGCTTTCAGTCGATCGCCCAGATGCCGGGCGCGGGCGCACAGTGACTCGTTGTCGATAATATTCAGCACCGCGTGCGCGGCGGCCACCGCCAGCGGGTTGCCTGCATAGGTCCCCCCCAGACCGCCGGGCGCCGGCGCGTCCATGATTTCGGCGCGACCCACCACGCCGGACAGCGGCATTCCGCCTGCCAGGCTTTTCGCCATCGTCATCAGGTCGGGCTTGTCCGCGTAGTGTTCCATGGCAAACAGTTTCCCCGTACGGGCGAAACCGCTCTGTACTTCGTCGGCAATCATCACGATCCCGTGTTCATCACAGATACGGCGGATGGCGGCCACCAGATCTGGCGGGGCGACGTTGAATCCGCCTTCACCCTGAATGGGTTCAAAAATAATCGCCGCTACCTGTTTCGCCTCAATGTCTGCTTTGAACAGACGTTCTATCGCCGTGATGGCATCCTGCGTCGTGATGCCGTGCAGCTCCGAGGGATAGGGCACGTGATAAACCGACCCCGGGAAGGGGCCAAATCCCAGCTTATAAGGCGCGACCTTGCCGGTTAATGCCATGGTCATATAGGTTCGGCCGTGAAAGCCTCCTCCGAAGGCAATCACGCCCGGTCTGCCGGTGTGGGCCCGGGCGATTTTAATGGCATTTTCCACCGCTTCCGCGCCCGTTGTGAAGAATGCCGTTTTGGCCGGGCTCTGCACCGGAGCCAGCTCGTTAAGTTTTTCGGCTAATGAAACGTAGCTTTCATACGGCACAATCTGGTAGGCCGTGTGGGTGAACTGGTGAAGCTGTTTTTCCACTGCGGCCACCAGTTCAGGATGACGATGGCCGGTATTCAGTACCGCGATCCCGGCGGCGAAATCAATATAGTCGTTGCCTTCCACGTCGGTAAGCGTGGCATTCTCCGCCGTGCGGGCAAAGAAATCACACATTACGCCTACGCCGCGCGGGGTGGCAGAAAGTCTACGCTGATGAAATTCCTGGTTACTCATGTCAGATACCCTTTTGTCGAAACGCTCATACGCCAAGACGATCGCGCAGGCTGTAATACGCCGCGCCCATCGCCGTGAATGGAATCCGCAGGCTGCGACCGCCCGGGAAGGGGTAGTGCGGAAGGTTGGCAAACGCATCAAAGCGCTCAGCGTCACCGCGCAACAGTTCCGAAATCAGCCGTCCGGCCAGGTGGGTGCAGGTGACGCCGTGGCCGCTGTAGCCCTGCATGTAATAGATGTTTTTATCCAGACGACCAAACTGCGGCATGCGCGACAGGGTCAGCAGGAAGTTGCCCGTCCAGCGGTAGTCGATTTTGACACCGGCCAGCTGTGGGAAGGTTTTCAGCAGCTTTGGCATCACCAGACGCTCGACATCGTCCGGATCGCGCGCGCCATAGACGACGCCACCGCCGTACAGCAGGCGGTTGTCGGCGGTAAGACGGTAGTAATCCAGCAGGTAGTTACAATCTTCCACGCAGTAGTTATTGGGGATCAGCGTGCGGACGACCGCTTCCGGCAGCGGGGCGGTGGTCACAACCTGAGTGCCGCAGGGCATGCTGCGTTTTGCCAGTTCCGGTTCTATCTTATCGCCCAGGTAGGCATTCCCGGCGACGATCACGTAGCGGGCCGTCACCTGGCCATGCTGCGTGCTTACCACCGCCGGGCTGGTGTGCTGAATGGCGGTCACCGGGGACTGTTCATACACCCGCCCGCCGTTCAGGCGAATCGCGTCCGCTTCGCCGATCGCCAGGTTCAGTGGATGAATATGCCCCCCGCTGCGGTCCAGCAGCGCGCCGGTATAGCGTTCGCTGTCGACTTCCCGGCGGATGGCACTGGCGTCCAGCAACTCCAGCTGCGTATTCCCGTAGCGTTCCCAGTTGGCTTTTTGCTCCTCCAGCGTCTCAAGTTGCTTATGGTTTAGCGCCACAAACAGCCCGCCGGGACGATAGTCGCACTGGATCTGATAGCGCTGGATACGCTCCCGGATGATCTCCCCGCCTTCAAACATCATGCTCCCGAGGACTCTGGCGGCATCGGGTCCGTAGTTTTTCTCAATCACGTCGATATCGCGGCTGTAAGAGTTAACCAGCTGGCCGCCGTTGCGTCCGCTGGCGCCGAAGCCGATGCGCGCCCCTTCAAGGAGCACCACGTCGTAGCCCATTTCGGCGAGATGCAGCGCGGAGGAGAGGCCGGTATAGCCGCCGCCCACCACGCACACGTCACAGCTGATCGACTCGTTAAGCGTCGGGAAAGGTTCGTAAGCGTTCGCGCTGGCCGCGTAGTAGCTGGTGGTATGTTCGGTCATGATTGAGACTCCAGGGCAATCCAGATGGTTTTCAGTTCGGTAAATTTTTCCAGCGCGTGCAGGGACTTATCGCGACCGTTGCCGCTCTGCTTATAGCCGCCAAAGGGTACGGTCATATCGCCGTCGTTATAGTTATTGACGAAGACCGAGCCAGCTTTCAGGCGGCGGCTCATGCGGTGCGCGCGGGAAAGATCGCGGGTCCATACCGCCGCGCCAAGCCCATATTCACTGTCGTTGGCCAGCGTTAAGGCTTCTTCTTCGGTTTTAAAACGGGTGACGACCAGCACCGGCCCGAAAATCTCTTCCCGACACAGCGGGGAGGCAGGGTCGATGTCGACAAAAATGGTGGGACCGACTGCACAAGGCCATGCTTGTTCCCGCCCGTCCAGCAGCAGCGTACCTTTTCGGGTTCCCTCGCGAATAAACGTGTGGACGGTATCGGCATGTGCAGCGTCGATGAGCATGCCCATCGTGCTGTCAGGGTTGAGCGGATCGCCCGGCTGCCAGTGACGGGCCTGCGCTTTTAGCTTTGCCAGAAAGTCGTCGGCGATGCTGTCTTCGAGCAGCAGGCGGGTACCGGCGATACAGACTTGCCCCTGGTTATAAAAAATCCCGGCGGCGGTCGCGCTCACGGCTTTGTCGAGGTCCGGACAGTCGGCAAAGATAATGTTGGCGCTCTTGCCGCCCGCCTCCAGCCAGACGCGCTTCATGTTGCTTTCTCCCGCGTCCTTCAACAGCTGCTTGCCGGTACGGGTAGAGCCGGTAAAGGTCAGCACCTCGACTTCTGGATGCAATGCCAGCGCCTGGCCCGCTTCGTGGCCGTAACCGCTTATCACATTCAGCACGCCGTCCGGCAGGCCTGCCTCTTTCGCCAGCCCGGCCAGCCGCAGGGCGGTGAGTGGTGATTTCTCCGACGGTTTCAATACCACGCTGTTGCCCGCGATCAGTGCCGGGCCCAGCTTCCAGCAGGCCAGCAGCAGCGGGAAGTTCCAGGGAACGATGGCCGCAACCACCCCGATCGGCTCGCGCACGATCATCGCCAGTTCGCCCGGCCCCGTAGGTGCCACTTCGCCGTAGACTTTATCCGCCGCTTCGGCGTACCAGCGAATGGCACGAGCCGCGCCGGGAATATCGTCGCGCAGGCTGTGGCGGATGGGTTTACCGGTGTCCAGTGTTTCCAGTAAGGCCAGCTCTTCGCCGTGGCGTTCCATTAAATCGGCGAGCTTATTGAGCACGGCCTTGCGCTGCGTCGGAGACGCCTGCGACCAGTCACCGCGCTCAAATACCTCACGCGCCGCCTGAACTGCACGGTCCACGTCCGCCTGCTTGCCCCGGGCCACGTTCGCCAGCGTCTGTTGTGTCGCGGGATTGACGGTTTCAAACGTGGCATTATCGGCGGCGTCACAATAGGCACCGTTAATAAATAACCGGGTCTCAATGGCGCTGTTTTTTGCTTTATCCTGCCAGTAAGTCAGGTGCTGAAAATGCATATTCACTCCTTTCTTTCGCAATCAGATAAATAAGGTCATGGCCGTTTCAGGCAATACGAAGCCGTGGGGCATCCCGGGAATTAACCCGTTGAATGCCGACATTGATCGTTTTTATTTGTCCCGGCGTAAGCGCACTTACGCCGGGACTGAGTGGTAATTAGAACGTGGTGGGGGTGTGGGCACTGATAATGCGGCAGATGCCTGCCGAGGTGTTGCTGAAGCTGTGCGGTATGCCGGTATTAATGGCATAGCTTTGCCCCGCAACCAGGTGATAAGGCTGGCCATTAATGGTCAGCACTATTTCACCTTCCAGTATCGTACCGATCTCCTCACCCTGGTGTTTGATCCTCTCTCCGGTCGTGGTTCCTGGCTGGTAAGTTTCAAAAATCATCGCCAGCGTACGGTTCGGATTTCCGTTATGAACCAGCTTCATCGAAACCCCCTGACTGCCTATTTCGATAAGGTCTTCCTGATTAATAACCACCTGCGGTTCATCAGGTTTTTCCGGTTCCGAAAAGAATTCCGAGAGCGACAGCCCATAAACTTTCAGCAGCTTTTGCAGCGTACTGATGGCAGGACTGACTTTGTCCTGCTCAATGGTGCTGATGGCACTGTGTGTTAACCCAGACAGTTCGGCGGCACGCCGCTGCGAGAGACCCAATTGCTGGCGGATCTCAGACAGACGTTTCCCTGGCGCCAGTCCGTCATCGCTCATAGTTGCATTTCCTTTACGGTAGTGGTCAAAGCCGTTGTTTCTCGGCAATGTGGCTTTGACAGGCGGTGATAAAACCTTCAAACAACATGCGTGACAGGGCGTACTCGCTGCTGTTCCATTCGGGGTGCCATTGCACACCGAGGGCAAAAGGGTGGTCATGAACGCTGACCGCTTCGACGAGCCCGTCCGTCGAGCGGGCCTCCACGCGGAGCCGTGGTCCTAACGTCCGTGCACCTTGCCCGTGTAACGAGTTTACCCAAAATGTGTTACAGCCTGGTATTAATTGAGACAGCAGTCCTCCCTCCTGGACCTGAACTTCATGAGAAGGGGCGTATTGTAGCTCAACCGGCAGTTCAGGATCTTCCCGGTGCTCAAGCAGGTCGTTCTGCTCGAACAGGCGGCGATACAGCGTCCCTCCCGTGGCAACAACCATTTCCTGCAGCCCCCGGCAGATGGCGAAAATGGGGATGCGCCTTTCGAGCGCGGCAGCAATCAGCGCCATACTCAGAAGATCTCGCCCGGGATCGGCGTCAGGCTCATCGCCGTTTTCACCATAAAGGTGCGGCTGCACGTTACTTGGGCTGCCCGGCAGGTAAATTCCGTCCAGGGTTGGCAGCAGAGCGGTAATAAGCTCTGGCTCTGCCAGCGCATGCGGTAAGGCAACAGGTAAGCCCCCCGCGTTAATAATGGCATTCAGGTACTTTTCTTGCAGGGTCTGGGTCTCGTGACCCTTAAGCCTGTTTCTGCACATCACCACGCCAATAACTGGCTTGTTCATTATATTTTCCATGATCGCCCTCACAAAGTGGACTAAATTTAGGCCATTCTCGCCTGTGAAACGGCCTTTTCGTTCAATATTTTCTCAATCTAGCAACGAGATCTGCCTTTTGCAAACTTAATTTAACATTTGACAAACAATTTGTTTGCATACAGATTCGATAGTGTGGACATTATATTTGACAGTCCAGAGCAGCGAACGCAAATCCCAAAAACGGTGGTAAATCATGGAAACCAATATCGTAGAAGTTGAGAACTTTGTGCAGCACACGGATGAGAGGCGGGGCAGCGCCTTTACGCAGGAAGTGAAGCGCTATTTAGAAAAGTATCCTGACACCCAGTTTATTGATGTCCTCCTGACCGACCTGAACGGCTGTTTTCGCGGCAAACGCATCCCGGTTGCCGGACTGAGCAAACTTGAAAAAGGATGCTATTTCCCGGCATCGGTTTTCGCCATGGACATTCTGGGTAACGTTGTGGAAGAGGCAGGGCTGGGGCAGGAGCTGGGCGAGCCGGACTGTATTTGTGTGCCGGTGCCGGGCACCCTGACACCCTCCGCCGCCGACCCGGAGTACATTGGTCAGGTGCAGCTCACCATGGTCGATGAAGATGGCGCTCCCTTTGACGTTGAGCCACGGAACGTACTCAACCGACTCTGGCAGCAGCTGCGCCAGCGCGGTCTGTTCCCCGTGGTAGCGGTAGAGCTGGAGTTCTATTTACTTGACCGTAAACGCGATGCCGACGGCTATCTGCAGCCACCCTGCGCGCCGGGCACCGACGTGCGTAACACGCAGAGTCAGGTCTACTCGGTTGATAATCTCAACCACTTTGCTGACGTGCTGAATGACATTGACGAACTGGCGCAACTGCAGTTGATCCCCGCCGACGGGGCAGTGGCTGAAGCCTCCCCGGGACAATTTGAGATTAACCTGCACCATACGGAAAACGTGCTGGATGCCTGCGATGATGCGCTGGCGTTAAAACGTCTCGTCAGGCAGATGGCGGAAAAACACAAGATGCACGCCACGTTTATGGCAAAGCCGTATGAAGAACATGCGGGCAGCGGGATGCATATCCACATCAGCATGCAAAACAACAGAGGCGAAAACGTGTTCGCAGAGGCCAGCGGTGAGGATTCCACGCTGCTGAAACGCGCGCTGGCCGGGATGATCGATCTGATGCCAGCGTCCATGGCACTGCTGGCGCCGAACGTCAACTCCTACCGCCGTTTCCAGCCGGGAATGTACGTGCCGACGCAGGCGTCATGGGGACACAATAATCGCACGGTTGCCCTGCGTATCCCCTGCGGCGATCGCCATAACCATCGGGTCGAATACCGGGTGGCAGGAGCAGACGCGAATCCGTATCTGGTGATGGCGGCGATTTTTGCCGGCATTTTACACGGGCTGGATAACGATTTACCCCTGCAGGAAGAAGTTGAAGGCAATGGTCTGGAGCAGGACGGACTGCCGTTCCCGATTCGACAGAGCGATGCGCTGTGGGAGTTTATGCAAAACGATCACCTTCGCGAGCGGCTGGGCGAACGTTTCTGCCACGTCTATCACGCCTGCAAAAATGATGAATTACTGCAGTTCGAACGCCTGATTACCGAAACTGAAATCGAGTGGATGCTGAAAAACGCCTGATGACGAGCCCCGGTCAGGGGCCGCTTTGTTTCATTGCATACGTATCACCAAACGGCCTGCGCGGAGCCTGGCCGAACTGTTCGCTGGCACGCCAGCTATCTCCCGGGAGTCGCGTTATGGAGCGCAGGCGGCACAGGGACTTTCTTAACGACACTGTGTGACGAGGTAGGAAATGATGCAGATGTTCAACTATCCGCAGGGCGAAGGGGGCCAGTCAGGCGCCTGCTGTGAGTGCGAGCGAGAGACGCTGCGCTGGTACGATCGCGTATGTTCTTTACAACTTCCCCCTTTGCTAAGCAGGTTTGCGTTAAGGTCAACGCGATTGCAAACCACGGTAAGCATGGGGGGGATGGTCTATGGCGACTAACACATCTCTTGATTCGCCGGGCATGGCCGGAAGAACCCGGCTGCGCAGTTCCCTCAAGCTCTGGCAGGTGGTGATGATGGGGCTGGCTTACCTCACCCCCATGACCGTGTTTGATACCTTCGGCATTGTGTCCGGTATCAGCAATGGCCACGTGCCCGCCTCGTATCTCCTGGCGCTGGCGGGCGTCATGTTTACCGCCATCAGCTACGGCAAACTGGTACGACAGTTCCCGGAAGCGGGCTCTGCGTACACCTACACGCAGAAATCGATCGGACCCCATCTGGGTTTTATGGTCGGCTGGTCATCGCTGCTGGACTATCTCTTCCTGCCGATGATCAACGTGCTGCTGGCGAAGATCTACCTTTCCGCATTGTTCCCGGAAGTCCCACCGTGGGTGTGGGTGGTAGGGTTTGTGACGATCCTGACGCTGGCGAACCTGAAGAGTGTTAATTTGGTGGCCAACTTTAACACCCTGTTTGTGCTGGTGCAGATCGCCATCATGGTGGTGTTTGTCATACTCGTGGTGCATGGCCTGCACAAGGGGGAGGGCGTGGGCACCGTCTGGTCGCTGCAGCCGTTTATCAGCGAGAACGCACATCTGATCCCGATTATTACCGGCGCGACTATCGTCTGCTTCTCTTTCCTCGGGTTTGACGCGGTCACCACGCTGTCGGAAGAGACGCCAAACGCGGCGCGCGTTATTCCCAAAGCCATTTTCCTGACCGCACTGTATGGCGGGCTGATATTCATTGTTGCCTCGTTTTTCATGCAACTCTTCTTCCCGACGATTGCGCGCTTCAAGAACCCGGACGCCGCGCTGCCGGAAATTGCGCTGTACGTGGGTGGCAAGCTCTTCCAGTCGGTGTTTCTGTGTACCACGTTTGTAAATACGCTCGCTTCAGGCCTGGCCTCACACGCCAGCGTCTCACGCTTATTGTATGTGATGGGGCGTGACAACGTCTTTCCGGAGCGGGTGTTTGGCTACGTGCATCCGAAATGGCGTACTCCGGCCCTGAACGTCATTATGGTAGGGATAGTGGCGCTGTCGGCCCTGTACTTTGACCTCGTGACCGCGACGGCGCTGATCAACTTTGGCGCGCTGGTGGCGTTTACGTTTGTTAATCTCTCGGTGTACAACCATTTCTGGCGGCGTAAGGGGCTGAACAAAACGTGGAAAGATCGGTTCCACTATCTCCTGCTACCACTCATTGGTGCCGTAACGGTCGGCGTGCTGTGGATAAACCTCGAAGCGACGTCCCTGACGCTTGGCCTCATCTGGGCGGCACTGGGGGTCCTTTATCTGACATGGCTGACGCGCCGTTTCCGAAAACCGCCTCCGCAGTTTGAAGCCGCTAAGATAGAGCAGGCCTGGGATTCCTGAATGTAAAAACGGCACCAGTACGCTGGTGCCGTTTATCTGGATCGCTCGTCTTACCGGATATCAGCCCGCAGGCGGATTATCTCAGACGTTTATGAAGACTGGCGCCCACCAGCAGTGCCCCGCAGAGCATCAGCGCGATAAACCCGCCCACGCCGTTCCAGCCGTAGTTGTGCCAGAACACACCGCCCAGCGTCCCGGCGAAGCTGGAGCCAAGATAATAGCTAAACAGATACAAAGAGGATGCCTGGCCTTTGGCACGACGGGCGCGCGGGCCAATCCAGCTGCTGGCGACAGAATGCGCGGCGAAGAAACCGGCAGAGAAGAGCAGCATTCCGGTGAAAATCAGCCACAGGGAAGAGAAAAACGTCAGCAACAGGCCCAACAACATCACGGCGGTTGAGACCAGCATCACCGGCCCACGGCCATAGCGGGCGGTCATCGCTCCGGCTTTTGGCGAGCTCCAGGTCCCGGTCAGATACGCCACGGAGAGCAGGCCCACCACCGCCTGGCTCAGATGCCACGGCGAAAGCATCAGACGATAGCCAATATAGTTAAACAGCGTGACGAACGATCCCATCAGCAGGAAGCCGGTCAGGAACAGCCGCGGCAGCCCTTTATCCCGCCAGTGCAGGCGGAAGTTGATAAACAGCGTTTTCGGACGCAGGGAGGTGGGGCGGAAGTGGCGTGATTCCGGCAGAATTTTCCAGAACATCAGCGCAGAGGCCAGTGCAAAGCAGCCAATCACCGCCAGCGCAATGCGCCAGTTAAAGAAGTCTGTAAACACGCCGCTCAGCAGGCGTCCGCTCATACCGCCAATGGAGTTCCCGCTGATGTACAGCCCCATGGAGAACGCGACAAAGCTCGGGTGGATCTCTTCGCTGAGATAGGTCATCCCGACCGCCGCCACGCCGCTCAGGGATAACCCGATGAGCGCGCGCATCATCAGGATCCCGTGCCAGCTGGTCATCATGGTGGAGAGCAACGTACAAACCGACGCCAGCATCAGCGCGGTCACCATCACCTGTTTACGCCCAATGGCATCAGAGAGAGGGCCGGTAAAAAGCAGGCCGACAGCCAGCATCCCGGTTGAAATAGAGAGAGAAATACTGCTGCTGGCCGGTGAGACGCCAAACTCATGTGACAGCACGGGAAGGATAGGCTGAACGCAGTAGAGCAGGGCAAAGGTTGCCAGACCGGCTGAGAACAGCGCCAGCGTGACGCGCATAAATTGGGAGGTACCACGTTTAATAAACTGCGCCGGCTGAGAAGCTGCGGGTAAATCATCGATATCGCGTGCCGGTTCGATATCAACGGTAGATGTACGACTCACACATGTTCCTTGCTTAAACATCCCCGTGGTTTCTGGTGACGGGTATGACCACCTCTTCAGGGTAGGAAAATGTAAATATTCTGTCTAATATATTAATAATCTCAAATGATACTTATAAAATATGAATATCGAACTGCGTCATTTACGCTACTTTGTCGCGGTGGCAGAAGAACTCCATTTTGGCCGCGCCGCCGCGCGCCTGAACATTTCGCAGCCGCCGCTCAGCCAGCAAATTCAGATCCTGGAGCAGCAGATTGGCGCCCGTCTTCTCGCCCGCACCAACCGTAGCGTGAGCCTGACGGCGGCAGGCAGGCAGTTTCTGGCCGACAGCCGACAAATTCTGAGCATGGTTGACGACGCCGCCGCCCGCGCAGAGCGGCTCTATCTGGGGGAAGCCGGTGAATTGCGCATCGGGTTTACCTCGTCTGCCCCGTTTATCAGCGCCGTCTCGCAAACCCTGTCGTCGTTTCGCCGTGACTTCCCGGACGTGCATATTCAGACGCGCGAAATTAATACCCGGGAACAAATAGCTCCGCTGAATGAAGGGGCGCTGGATTTAGGGCTGATGCGCAACACTCAACTGCCGGATTCGCTGGCGTGGCAGGTGATCCTGCGCGAGCCGCTGATGGCGATGATCCCGCGCGATCACCCCCTGGCGTCGAAGCCTGCCGTCACGCTGGCTGAGCTGGCGAAAGAGCCGTTTGTCTTTTTCGACCCGCAGGTGGGAACCGGTCTGTATGACGATATTCTGGGCCTGATGCGCCGCTACGATCTCGCCCCGGTCATTACCCAGGAGGTAGGAGAGGCGATGACGATAATAGGCCTGGTCGCCGCCGGGCTGGGGGTTTCTATTCTCCCGGCCTCCTTTAAACGGGTACAATTGCGTGAAATGTGCTGGGTTCCGCTTGCCGAAGACGATGCGGTATCGGAGATGTGGCTGGTGTGGTCCAGACATCATGAACAGAGCAATGCGGCACAGCGTTTTAAAAAGCAGCTTATCACCGCCTCTGCCGGGCGATATTTATAGGGAAAAATGGGCAAAAATGTGCAGTAAATCACATGGCTAAGTAAATATTTGACGACGGCCATGCAAGTGCTTCACCATAGCCCAAAGTTTATTTCGAAGCTCGAAAATAAGGGAGTACGAGGTGGTTGCTGATAGTCAGCCAGGGCATATTGATCAGATTAAGCAGACCAACGCTGGCGCGGTATATCGCCTGATTGATCAGCTTGGTCCGGTTTCGCGTATCGATTTGTCGCGCCTGGCCCAACTGGCTCCCGCCAGTATTACCAAGATTGTTCGCGAAATGCTGGAAGCCCACCTGGTTCAGGAGACGGAGATTCAGGAGCCGGGGAGCCGGGGTCGTCCGGCGGTCGGGCTGGTGGTGGAGACGGAAGCGTGGCATTACCTGTCGCTGCGCATCAGCCGGGGTGAGATCTTTCTTGCGCTGCGCGATCTCAGCAGCAAGCTGGTGGTGGAAGACCGGCTGGAGCTGCCGCTTAACGCTGATCAACCGCTTCTTGAGGCGATTGTCACGCATATCGATCATTTCTTTATTCGTCACCAGCAGAAGCTTGAACGCTTAACGGCGATTGCCATCACCATGCCGGGCATTATTGATACCGAGAACGGCATTGTGCACCGCATGCCGTTTTATGAAGACGTTAAAGAGATGCCGCTGGGTGAGGTCCTGAAAAACCATACCGGCGTACCGGTCTACATTCAGCATGACATCAGCGCCTGGACTATGGCGGAGGCGCTGTTTGGCGCGTCACGCGGGGCGCGGGATGTCATTCAGGTGGTGATCGACCATAACGTCGGGGCGGGCGTCATCACCGACGGACGCCTGTTGCATGCGGGCAGCAGTAGCCTGGTGGAGATCGGCCACACACAGGTCGATCCCTACGGGAAACGCTGCTACTGCGGCAACCACGGCTGCCTTGAGACTATCGCCAGCGTGGAAAGCGTGCTTGAGCTGGCGCAGGTGAGGCTCAGCCAGTCCATGAGCTCCTCGTTGCACGGGCAACCCCTGACGGTAGATTCCTTGTGCACAGCGGCGCGGCAGGGCGATCTGCTGGCTAAGGACATCATTACTGGCGTAGGGAACAACGTCGGGCGCATTCTCGCCATTATGGTGAATCTGTTTAACCCGCAAAAAATCCTGATCGGCTCCCCGCTCAGCCAGGCGGCGGATATCCTCTTCCCGGCGATCTCGGCCTGCATTAATCAGCAGGCGCTGCCCGCCTACAGCAAAAACATTGTGGTTGAAAGCACGCAGTTTTCGAACCAGGGCACCATGGCCGGCGCCGCGCTGGTGAAAGATGCAATGTATAACGGCTCCTTACTGATCCGCCTGCTGCAGGGCTAACTCTTTTCCACAGACTTACTAAAAATTGCGCTATCTCAAGCCGGATAGCGCACGCTTCCCGTAGACTTCCCCCACTGAATTATTTACCTGGTTTATATTTTCGAAGCATACCCAAGAGGTGGAATGAGTCATGCTTAAGCGTTTCTTTGTTACTGGTACAGATACCTCTGTCGGCAAGACTGTTGTATCGCGCGCGTTGCTACAGGCGCTGGCAGCAAGCGGTAAACGTGTTGCAGGGTACAAACCGGTCGCAAAAGGCAGTAAAGAGACGCCAGAGGGGCTGCGCAATAAAGATGCCCTGGTTTTACAAAGCGTCTCATCCCTGGAGCTGCCTTATGACGCGGTCAATCCTATTGCCCTGAGCGAAGAGGAGAGCAGCGTGGCGCATAGCGGGCTGATCAATTACACCCTGCTGTCGGATGGGCTGGCGAACCTGAGCGAGAAGGTTGATCACGTTGTGGTTGAAGGCACGGGCGGCTGGCGCAGCCTGATGAACGATTTGCGTCCACTTTCCGAGTGGGTGGTGCAGGAACAACTGCCGGTGGTGATGGTGGTGGGCATCCAGGAAGGGTGTATCAACCATGCGCTGCTGACGGCGCAGGCGATCGCCAATGACGGCCTGCCGTTAGTGGGCTGGGTGGCAAACCGTATCAACCCTGGCCTTGCGCACTATGCAGAAATCATCGACGTGCTGAGCAAAAAACTGCCCGGCCCTCTGGTGGGCGAACTGCCTTATTTGCCGCGCGCCGAGCAGCGCGAACTAGCGCAGTACATCGATCTCTCTGCTCTCGGCAGTGTGTTGGCCGTAGATCGAGTCGTGGCGTAACGTTCGCGAGAGTACGGACGCAACAACGCAGGCAATCAGCAGGCCGGGTAGCAGAAAATACTGCCCGGTCATTTCACACACCATCAGCGCCGACATAATAGGCGCATGCGTCGTGGCAGCGAGCAACGTCGCCATCCCCGCCAGTCCCAGCAAAATCGCCGTTTCAGAACCCGGCAGCCACAGCGCAAAAAGCTGCGCAATCAGCATTCCTGTCGCCAGCCCGACAAACAGCGTCGGCGTGAAGACCCCGCCCGGTGCGCCCGAACCGCTGCTTGCCAGGACCGCCAGCAGCTTACAGATAAACACGCCCGCAATAACGGACAGCAGCGGCGGTGAGAGCAGAAAGGCCTGCACCACGCTATAGCCGTTACCCCACACTTTGGGCGTAAGAAGCGACAACATCCCGACGATCAGCCCCCCGAGCGCCAGCTGCCAGGGTGGTGAGAGTTTGAGACGCAGAAACAGGGCGTGGCTAACCGTCATCAGCCACATCAGCAGCGGGCCGCAGACGCCCGCCAGCAGACCGATGATGACAATCAACCCGTAATCGCCCGCAGTGAGCGTTTCGCTGAGATGCACCTCATACAGCGTGGTGGCGCCGGGGCTTAACAGACGTGTCGTCAGCAGCGCGACGACGGCCGCAATGACTACCGGGCCGAGCGAGGCGAGCATCAGCGTGCCGAACAGGATTTCCGCAATAAACAGGCTTCCGGCTAGCGGCGCGTGGTAGGCGCTGGCCATTCCCGCCGCCGCCCCGCAGGCGATCCATAATTTCCATTCGGACTTCGGCGTAAAGCGCTGCGCAAACAAGGAGGCGGCGAGGGCAGCGAGCAGGATCATCGCCCCTTCACGCCCGATGGCGCTTCCGCTGGAAACCACCAGCAGTGACGCCAGGGATTTGACCAGGCTGGCACCGTAATCGAACTGCCCGTCACCCGTTTCCAGCGCTTCCATATAATCCGTTGGCGCATGCGGGCGTTGCGCCGTCAGCCGCTGCCATCCCCACAGCAATAATCCGGCTGCCAGGCCGCCAAGAGCAGGCGTGAGCATGCGACGCCAGGGGGACAACGCCGCCGCGGCATTCACCAGGCTGCCGCTGTCGTTACTGAGAAACAGCCACTCCAGCAGATACATGCTGTGGCGAAACACGGCAACGGCCAGCGCGGCCAGTACGCCCGTGACGGTGGCAATCAGAAGCCGGCGAAACATCGCGCGGATATCGGGGTAAGTATGAAGACGTTGCATGGGTCGCGAGTAAACGGGGTCGATGCAATATTGTGGCGGGAAATGACGGGGTTAGCAAAAGGTCTGCGTGCGAAAAAAAGCCGGGCAAGCCCGGCCGGAAGAATTAACTTTCACTATGGATATTCAGCGCCCGGCGCGTACGCCCTGAGCTGAGGTACTCCGCGATATAGTCCTGCGAAATTTCACCGTTATAGCGACCCTCTTCATCCACAATCGGCATCCAGCTGGTGTTGCTTTCATACAGGCGGGAGAGCACCACGCGCAGGTTATCTTCCGCTTTGCCGGTCATACGGAATGGATGCAGGATATCGGCACAGGTGCCGCTGGCGTTGCGCGCTTCCCGGCGTTTCACAAACCCCAGCGGTTTACCGTGTTCGTCCACCACGGTGATGGCGCGGATATCGTTATCATCCATGGTGGCAAAGGCCTCTGGAAGCGGGGTAGAGCCACGTACCGTGATAGTAGGCTGCTGGTCGGTGACGTCGCCTGCCGACACCAGCAGCAGGCGCTTCAGAGTGCGGTCCTGACCCACAAACGAGCCGACAAACTCGTTCGCCGGCTTCGCCAGCAGCTCGTCCGGGCTGGCGCACTGAACAATCTTCCCCTGACGGAAAACGGCGATACGATCGCCCAGCTTCAGGGCTTCATCGATATCGTGGCTGACCAGCATCACGGTTTTCTTCAGCTTGCGCTGCATCTCCAGAAACTGGTTCTGGATCACTTCACGGTTGATGGGGTCCACCGCGCCGAAGGGCTCATCCATCAGCAATACCGGCGGATCGGCCGCCAGCGCGCGGATCACGCCGATACGTTGCTGCTGGCCGCCGGACATCTCGCGCGGATAGCGGTGAAGAAACTTACGTGGATCCAGCGCCACCATATCCATCAGCTCTTCGGCACGGGTTTTACACCGGGCTTTATCCCAGCCCAGCATGCGCGGCACCACGGTAATGTTCTCTTCGATGGTCATGTTCGGGAACAGGCCAATTTGCTGAATCACGTAGCCAATGTTGCGGCGCAGCGTCACCGTATCCATCCCGCTGGTGTCTTCACCGTTAATCAGGATCGTGCCGCTGCTTGGCGTAATCAGGCGGTTGATCATCTTAAGGGTGGTGGTTTTCCCGCAGCCGGACGGGCCGAGCAGGACGCACATTTCCCCTTCGGGCACGTTCAGGTTGACGTTGTCCACGGCCTTAAAGGTCTGGCCATGCTTCTGTGAAAAATGTTTGGTGAGGTTTTCCAGTTTTATCATTATCGAATCCCCTTCGGAGTCAGTACCACCTGCAGACGGTGCAGCAGCCAGTCGAGCACAATCGCTAAAAGACAAATCATCAGCGCCCCCGCAATCAACATGCGGATATCGCTCCCGCCGATGCCGTTAAGCAACAGCAGGCCCAGGCCGCCCGCGCCAATCACGGCGGCAATCGCCATTACGCCGATGTTCATCACCACAGCGGTGCGGATGCCGCCGAAAATCACCGGTAGCGCCATGGGAATTTCAACCCAGCGCAGCCGCTGCCAGAAGGTCATGCCGATGCCGCGTCCGGCCTCACGCAGACCCGGTGGCAGGCTGTCCAGCGCGGTATGGGTGTTGCGTACAATCGGCAGCAGCGAGTAGAGAAACACCGCGGTAATGGCGGGCAGGGCGCCAATGCCCTGACCGATCAGCGAAAACAGCGGGATCATCAGGCCAAACAGGGCGATGGACGGAATGGTCAGCACGATGGTCGCGATGCCCAGCACTGGTGTCGCCAGCCATTTGTGACGGACAATTAGAATGCCGAGCGGAACGCCGATAATAATGGCCAGGCCAACCGCCAGCGCCACCAGCCACAGATGCTGCAGCGTCAGGGTTAACAGGTAATCCCAGTTATCCAGAATGTAGTGAATCGTCTCCATAGCGCCTCCTACAACAGCTTTTTGCTACGCAGGAAATCACGGGCGACCTGCTGCGGTGACTGATGATCGATATCCACCTTCTTGTTCAGCTCGGTGATAACGTCGTTGTTGAGCTGGGCGGAGAGGGTGTTAAGCGCCTCTTCCAGCCCCGGGTTCGCCTCCAGCGTGTCTTTACGCACCACCGGGGTGACGGCATAGCTCGGGAAGAACCCTTTATCATCTTCCAGTACTTTGAGGTCGAAACCTTTCACGCGCCCGTCGGTGGTGTAGATCAGCCCGGCATCAACAAAACCGTCGCGCACCGCGTTATACACCAGACCGGGATCCATCTGGCGGATCTGCGGACGGTCCAGCGCCATGTTGTAGGCCTTCTGCAGCGGCTTCATGCCGTCGCTGCGCCCGGCAAACTCAAGATCCAGTCCCAGCAGCCAGTTTTTATCCGGGTTGGATTTGCGGACCTGTTCAATCTTCGCCACCATCTCAGACATGGTGTTGATATGTTCCGCTTCGGCGCGTTTACGCTGCATGGCGAAGGCATAGGTGTTGTTCATATCGGCGGGTTTGAGCCAGACCAGACCGTGCTTCGCGTCCAGACGCTTAACCGTCTCGTAAGATTCCTGCGGCGACATGCGCTTGTTGATGTGGTTAAAGATGATCAACGACGTACCGGTGTACTCCCAGGTCATATCAATCTGTTTGTTGATCATCGCGTTACGGGAGATAACAGTCGCAATATTGGTTTGCGGCTGCACCTGGAACCCTTTCTTTTGCAGGTACTGCACGGTCATGGCCGAGAGAATATGCTGCTCGGTAAAGCTCTTGGTCGCCAGAATCAGCGGGGCGGCTATCGCCTGGCTGGTGAAGAGCGCCGCGGCACACAGCGCCGTCAGGCCGGATATCAGTCTCATGAAAGCTCCTTGTTATTGTTATCGAGTGAGATGGGGACTCATCACGCGACCCAGCGCAGCCAGCAGGGTGTCAAGGATCAGGGCAAACAGCGCGGTGGCCGCCGCGCCCAGGATCAGCGTCGGGAAGTCGTTCAGGTAGATGCCGGGGAAAATCAGCTCGCCGTAGCTGCTGGCGCCAATCAGGAAGGCCAGCGGAGCTGTACCCACATTAATGGCGGTGGCGATGCGGATGCCCGAGAGCATCACCGGCCAGGCGTTAGGTAACTCCACCTGGCGCAGACGCTGCCATTTGGTCATCCCAATCCCGTTGGCCGCTTCCAGTAACGACGACGGCACCGAGCACAGCCCGGCGTAGGTATTGCGAACAATCGGCAGCAGCGAGGCAAGAAACAGGGCAATGATGGCTGGCGTATCGCCAATGCCAATCACCACCATCGCCAGCGCCAGAACGGCCAGCGGCGGCAGGGTGTTGCCGACGTTGAAGATTTGCATTACGTATTCGGCTACCCCACGCGCCGCCGGGCGGCTGAGCAGGATACCCGCCGGAATGCCAACCAGCAGTGCGAAGAACATCGAGGAAAATACGAGGATTAAATGCTGTTGCCCGAGGTAGGTCAGGTCAACCTGACGCGCCTTGATCGTCTCCAGCCCAATGCCCCAGGTGAGGAGGGCCAGAACCACGATTATGGCGCCGACAAACAGCAGCGAGCGTTTGAGTAATGGATGCATTGCGGTGTGTCTCCCTGTGCGCATGCGTTATCGCAACCAGCGGTTGCCTGTTGTTATGCCATGTTTCGGCAGGGGTAGTTGACCTATAGCAAGCGTTTGGGAAGGGTTCCAGCGAAGGGGAAAAATCAGTAACCCTATGAAACTAGTGACAACCTTGATTAAGCCTTATGAGGTAAGGGCTGGCTGTGAGAGGGCAGAATAGTCCTAAAGCGACTTCATGAAAGTGACGGTGTCACAACTGTCGCGACATTCTGCCCTCTGCGTTTTGACTATCGGCCGAGGGCTGCGCGAACTTTGCGCACACGTACCGCGATGGTAATCATGGAACAAACGGATACCAGCGCCAGTATGACACCCAGCGCCAGCATTGCATTAAAGCCAATCCACCGGAACAGGAGTAACCCCGCGATACCGCCCGTAATAAACGAGAACAGGGTGGTTAAGTGGGTTTTAAGCTGGCTTTTCTGCGCCGCCGTGTCTTTGGAGTAGTCCCGGCGCAGCATCGCCACGACTACCGAGGCCAGCGATATTCCCGCGTCCGTCAGCGTGCCGGTGATGTGTGTCGATCTCACCCGGCCGCTGGAGAGCTGGGTGGAGGTGGAATTGTGGATCCCCATCAGACCACAGAGAAAGATAATAATCGTGCGGTTGCTGGTGAGGGCATGGAAATACATCTCATAAATCGAAATACCGGTCAGTAATAACCCTTCGACAAACAGGATCTGGCAAAAAACTAGGCGGATATTATGGATAATGCCCCAGATAACAATAATGCGCGCAAGAATGGCACCCGTGACAAACGCCAGAATAATGGAGCCAAAGAAAATAATATCGTTCAGATCGGTGGAAGAGACTTCGCTGGATAATTGTGAGGTATTGCCGGTCATGTGAGAGGGGAAAAAGCCAAATGCCCCAAGGGCGATGGCGTTGAGCAAGCCGGCGGATGTCGCCAGCCAGAGGGCTAACCGGCGATCCTCCTGATGCGTTCGTTCTTTTTTGAGTTTAATCAGCAAGAATACCTCCGGGGTGAGCTTTGCCTGAAACGTCAGGCTAGCAAAGCGATACAACGGACAGTCCAGGATATGGCTTAATTATTATTCCCTCTGACGACATGCAGGGTTTTGTAATTAAATAAAATATCCTTGCTGAATATAGGGCCGTGGGGAATTCAGACCATGCCGTTATTTCCGTGTCGCAAAAATGCCGGGCGCTGATTAAGACGTTCAAACCAGGCATCAATGGCAGGCACTGCGGGTTTGTCAAAAGGCGTCATCTTCCAGCGGTTCACCGACAGCCCCAGCACCACATCTGCAAGCGTAAACGTTTCTCCCGCAGTAAAGGCGCCGGTGCGCTGCAACTGCTGCTCCAGAATGCCGATGCAGTGGTTCCACTCTTTTATCCCGGCGGCAATCCGCGCGGGATCGTTATAGTCCGGGTTTTTGCGGCCCAGCGCCGGAAAGACATAGCGCCACGCGTTGTTGAATTCGGTTGCCTGCCAGTCCATCCAGCGCTCGACGTTAGCGCAGGTCTGCGGCTGCGATGGCAGCAGGTCATCGCGCCCGGCTTTGCGCACCAGGTAGCGGCAGATTGAATTCGATTCCCACAGCACAAAATCGCCGTCGATCAACACCGGCACCATGGCGTTGGGGTTCAGGGCGCGGAAGGCGTCCGTTTCCGTCGAGGCAAATCCGCTGCCGTAATCTTCCTGCTGGTATGCAATTCCGGCCTCTTCGCAGGTCCAGAGGACTTTACGCACGTTGATGGAGGTGGTTTTGCCGAGGATGGTGATCATGGGTCAGGTGTCCTGCACTGGAATGAATGGTTTAAAAACAATACATCAGTTTTGTGAAAGAGGTCGGGGCAAAATTAGGTGGTGGGTGCGCTGGATTGGGGGAGCGATACCGTCTTTCTGGAAGGAGCCTCGCAAACCTAAAAGTAACCCGGTGAAAATGAGGGTTAATGCTTTTATTCCGGTTACCTGGGTCGTAAAGTGACGGCGTTGCGGCACATCCGCAATCGGGTGTAGGAACCCGGATCTCACAGTGCGACTTTATTTTGTCGCAACAGTGCATATGCCGTTAAAATCACGGTGGCGCTGGCGGAGCAGCCGTTAAGGCTGGCCGTTTTCTCTGTGGGCGGTATTCCTACCTCCGTCAGCGCTGCCCCCTCGAGCGTAGGAACTCATCGGGCGGTTAATTCAATTTCATACACTGAGGATGCCTTATGGCTACTATCCCAACCCTGTCTTACCTGCAATCTGACGAAAACATTATTCAGCAACTTATTACCCGACCCCTTCCGGTTGACGCCGACCTCTTTGACGTCGCGGACAACTGCGCCGCGCTGGTGACCGTGCTGGTCGAGAGCGATGATAGCGTCATTAGCTCTGCACTCTGCGAGCGCCTGCTGCAAGCGCTTCATCGACTGCGCGAACTCTGCGATGCCGATCTCCCGCCGAACCTTATTGAACAGTTGATTGTGGGAGAGAAAATGACCTCCTGCGTGCCGGACTGCTGGCACGACACCGCTACCCAGATTGACTATGCGCTGGCACTTACCCAAGCCGTTAAAGGGGGGACATTGCCCGCGAACGTTGCGAAAGAGCTTACTGGGCTGCTGCACGATATGATTTGGCTTCTGGCGGAGTTTGTGAAGGAGCCGCGAATTGTGGCGCACTGAGTGCGGGCAGGCTTTGTTAGCTGCTTAGAGGGTGGTGTGGAAAAGGGGCTATGGTGAGCCCCTTGAGGTTTTTGTTGTTATTACTTTAGTTTTCGCGAATGAAAGTGATGTGTATATAGTATGGTAAAGAATCAAATAAGCCAATACATTGTGGGAATACCCTTAGCTTCAGAGTCATTACTTGTTGGGATATAATAACTTTGTTTGTCACATCTCACCTGTGTCTTCCTCCAAAATTTCATCTATTCTTTCTATCGGAAGGTTTTCATAAACTGAAAAGTCAAAATCAACAGAAAATTTTCTCTTTGCGGCTTTTAATATATATACGGAGTCATTACCTTCTCTCGAACGCTTCCTCCAAAAACACTGATTGTTTTCATTTGTTCCGTCAAGGAGAGTTTTGAGTTGTTCTTTTGTATAATTGTTGAGATTAGGGGTAATATATCTATCAAAATACATATCCGCGCGTGCGAAATCAAAACTATTAATAAAGCATGCAATGCCAAAATCCATATATATAGATTCATGACCCAGTTCTAAACATACAGATTTAAATTGTTCTAAATGTTTTGTGTTTAGAAAAGATTGATGTGAGCCAATTTTTTTAAAATAGTTTTCGGATATCCGTTTGGTTACACGTGTTAAATGTTGCTCTGCTGATTCTGAAATAAAGAAAGCAATTCCAAAATATGATAAATCCTCTTTAAGGATTGGTTTTATTAATTCTTTGGCAAAATCATCAAGAGCATCATATATTTCCTTTTCCATAGAAATAAACTCAATTAATGCTTTAATGGCATCAGGGTTCTTTGATATGGTAGAGTAATAGTGGGCATCAGCTTTAATCGATTCCACCATTAATTGTCTTTCTTTTGAAAAAATCAACCTCATAGCTCTGATATTAATCTCTCTATTCTCAATTGGTTTTAGATCCTCTGATCTAAATGAAAACTTCCACAAACCTTTAAATAGTTTAACCAAAACCGTTTTATTGATTGATTTTAAATATTTGGATTCTAGATATTTATTGAGAGCATTATCAGTGGGAAATAAATCTTTTACTTTTTCAAGATCTGTTACAAAGGTAGATAAAATTGCCTGCGACATAAAAGGTGGTTTGCTCAGTACAACCTCAATGCTATTACGGATGTCGCTTCTGATCATTTCCTGCGTTGGTTCGAATAAAATATCTTCATCGCTAATGACGGGATGGGCAGATAGATGTCGGTGGGACTGTATAAGGAGAATCTTGTGATTCGAAGCAGTATCTAATAGTTGAGTTCGCTCAAAGACCTTCTTGATAAGCTCATTTTCCCATTTGGGTGAATATGGGTCATTTTGTTGCAAAGCTTCAATTTCAATTATTATTTTTTCAGCAACTTTATCATTGTGTATATCTCGCAACTCTTGCAATTTAAATATTATATCACATACAACCACTGACCAGAGCATTACTGTTGATGAGCGATAGCAATTATTGGCATAACTCTTGTATACCTCCTCAAAGTATTTCTTGGTTCTTCTGTCATAAATCTTTTCTATCTGAGATTCCAGTGAAAAAACTGTAACGCTCATATGTCACTCCCTAAATAATAAGCAAAAAAGATGCTTGTGCATGGAATTGTGGGGAAATGTTTTTGAGGGATTGAAAGCTAACTTCTCTTAACAGCCCTAACAATTTCGAAGTGTCCCGTGAAATAAATACTAACTCTCATAAGAGCGTATTTCAAATGATTGTTTTAATTTTTGAGATTTGAACCTCGCTTAAAGTGATGAATGACAGCCTATTCGATATAGGAGGAAACTCCATTACTATCTTAGACGTTGCATACTTGTCCAAACTTAAAATTCTTGAGAAGAAATCGCCCCCAAATGTGTAACCATTATATTTAAAATTTCCCCAGAACGCCCCACCGCAGTGCACATCCCCCAAAGCCGCTCACCAAAACAGTGAAACCCAACCCGCAGCAATCCACAACCTACTAAAAAACAAAGCAAAACCATCCTGGCACACCCCTTGCTTAATCAACCGTGAAAGGGCAGCACACCACAATTTGAACAATAGCTGGCTAGGGTTCCGGTTCACCACGGTGAATGGCTGGTCCAAGAGCTGGCGACCTCTGAGAGGTTACACGGCGGGACAAAAGCCCGGGAGACAGCAGCACCAGACGGTGTCGCGCTGCCCCCTAATTTTGTGCCACTCAGAGGTCAAGCATGAAAAAAACGCCATTACTCCGCTCTCTTGTACTGTCGCTGGCAATGCTGGTCAGTCTCCCCACGTTCGCCGCTGTGAAAAAAGAGTTCAACGTCTGCTGGACCATCTACGCCGGGTGGATGCCCTGGGGCACCATCAGCAGTAGCAAAATCATCGATAAATGGGCCAGCAAATACGGCATCAAAATCAATGTCGTGCAGCTCAACGACTATATCGAATCCATCAACCAGTACACCGCAGGGCAGTTTGACGGCTGCACCATGACCAATATGGATGCGCTGACCATACCGGCCGCAGGCGGGGTAGACACCACAGCGCTGATCCTCGGTAGCTACTCGGAAGGCAACGACGGAGTAGTGATGAAAGGTAAGGGCAAAAACCTGAAAGATCTGAAAGGGATGAAGGTCTACCTGCCTGAGCTCTCCGTGTCCCACTATCTGCTGGTGCGCGGTCTGGAAAAAGCCGGGCTCGCAGAGAAAGACGTCACCGTGGTGAATACCTCGGACGCAGATATCGTCTCTGCGTTCGGGACCGCCAGTGTGCAGGCTGCGGTGGCGTGGAACCCGCAACTCTCCGTCATCAAAGGCACGCCAAACACCACCGAAGTGTTCAGCTCCTCGCAGGTACCGGGTGAGCTTATCGACATGATGGTGGTCAACACCGAG
This sequence comes from Enterobacter sp. T1-1, assembly GCF_000710795.1. NCBI lineage: Bacteria > Pseudomonadati > Pseudomonadota > Gammaproteobacteria > Enterobacterales > Enterobacteriaceae > Enterobacter > Enterobacter sp. T1-1. The sequence continues at coordinate 115,760 of NZ_JALW01000028.1, forward strand.
ACCCTGAAAGACAACCCGGCGCTGGGCAAAGCGCTCACCGGCGCCTGGTACGAGATGATGGGGCTGATGAAAGCGCAGGATGCCAGCGCGCTGAATGCGATGGCCGCTGCCTCCGGGACCGATCTCGCCGGGTATCAGGCGCAGCTCAAAACCACCCATCTGTTCTATACCCCGCAGGACAACATGGCGTTTGTCACGTCACCGGATCTGGCGAAAACCATGCAGCGCGTGGCGTCGTTCTCCTTCGACAAAGGGCTGCTGGGCGAGGGCGCGCAGAGCGCCGATTTTATCGGTATGCGCTTCCCGGGCAATGTCACGGTGGGCGATGCCAGCAACGTGAAACTGCGCTTTGACGACAGCTTCGTGAAAATGGCCGCTGCCGGCACGCTGTGATAACGGACGGAGTCTCCATGCGACAAATTAATCGCCATCCCACACCCGGCATGCGGCTGATGCTCGTGATGCTGCCTTTTGTCCTGCTGCTGGCCGCCTACTTTTTTGGCTCGGCGGTCAGGCTGGAGGCCAACCCGCAGGACAAGCTGCTGCCCGGCCTGCAGCAAATGCTGGACGCGCTATCCCGGATGGCGTTGACCCCGGATAAACGCAGCGGTGAATACCTGTTCTGGGTCGATACCCTGGTGAGCCTCGCGCGTCTGCTGGCGGGGCTGGCGATCGCCTCACTGATCGGCCTGTGCATTGGCGTTACCTCGGGCGTGTTTCCGCTGTGGCGTGCATCGCTCTCGCCGCTGATGACGGTGCTGTCGATGATCCCGCCGCTGGCAATACTCCCGGTGCTGTTTATCGTTTTCGGGCTGGATGAGCTGTCGAAGGTGATGCTGATTGTCATCGGCATCACCCCGATGCTGGCGCGCGATCTGGAGCACCGCGCCTGTGAAATCCCACCGGAGATCCTCATCAAAGCCCAGACGCTGGGGGCCAGTAGCTGGACGCTGGTGCTGCGCGTGGTGCTTCCGCAGCTGCTCTCCAGGCTGCTGACCTCGCTGCGCCTGCTGCTCGGGTCGGCATGGCTGTTTCTTATCTCGGCGGAGGCTATCTCCTCTACCGCCGGGCTGGGATACCGCATTTTCCTCGTACGGCGCTACATGGCGATGGATGTGATTATCCCGTACGTCCTGTGGATCACCCTGCTGGCGTGGCTGATGGATCTCGCCCTGCGTCAGTTGCATAAAACCTGTTTTCCCTGGGCGGAAGGAGGGAAGGCATGAGCTTTATCACCATCAACAATATCTGGCAGGAGTACGGCGACCATGTGGTGCTGGAACGCCTGAACCTGCAGGTGAAAGAGGGCGAGTTCTGCTCAATGGTGGGGGCGTCCGGCTGCGGAAAATCTACCTTCCTGCGTCTGCTGCTTGGTCAGGAAGCGCCCAGCCGGGGAGTGATCACCCTCGATGGCAAACCGCTGCGCGCCGAGCCGGACAGCAGCCGCGGCGTGGTGTTTCAGCGCTACTCCGTTTTCCCGCACCTCAGCGTGCTGGATAACGTCGCCATCGGTCTTGAACTGCCGCAATCGCCGCTGTTCGGGCGGCTGTTTGGGGCCAAAAAGCGCGCCGTGCGTGAACGGTCGGCGGAGATGCTGGAAAAAGTCGGCCTCGGGCACGCGCTGGATAAATATCCCGCCCAGCTCTCTGGCGGCATGCAGCAGCGCCTGGCCATTGCTCAGGCATTCATCATGCAGCCGCGCGTGCTGCTGCTCGATGAGCCGTTTGGCGCGCTGGATCCGGGGATTAGAAAAGACATGCACGCCCTGTTGCTGCAGCTGTGGGGCGAAACCCGCATGACCGTCTTTATGGTCACCCACGATCTGTCTGAAGGCTTCAACCTCGGCACCCGGCTACTGGTGTTCGACAAAGTGCGCCTCGACCCGCAGGCACCGAATGCCTACGGCGCGCGCATTACCTACGACATTCCGCTCAACGAGACGCGGCTCTCCGCCCTGAGCGGAACCACGCCCGACAACGTTTATGCCTTAAGGGGGTAACAGTGAATACCATGACGATTTTACGTGAAGAGAACCTTCCCGACGGGGGACACCTCTCGTTTGTCCTGAAGCGCGGGCAGATCCTGCGCATGACAGATACGCAAGGCGGTGCCAACGTCAGCCTGCTGATGCTCAACCCGCACGAAAAAAGCGAGCGGCTGAACCTGCCCGACACGCTGAAAGGCCAGCACACCGCGCGCCTCACCGCCGGACACTGCTTTTACTCCGACATGGGCCGCGTACTGGCGGGCATTACCGCCGACACCTGCGGCTGGCACGACCCGTTTGGCGGCGTGCTGAATGCTGCCGAAGTGGCGGAAAAATACGGTCAGGGGCGTTATCAGGAGCTGCGCAACGGTTTCTACCGTAACGGTACGGACAACCTGCTGGTGGAGATGGGCAAGTGGGATCTCAACCTGGAAGATCTGCTGATGGTGGTTAATTTCTTCAGCAAGGTCACCGTGGAGGACAACGGCCAGTTCCGCTTCCACAGCGGACATTCGCAGCCGGGCAGCTACGTTGAGCTGTTCGCGCCGATGGACACGCTGATTGTCATGACCGCGCTACCGCACCCGATGGATCCCTCCCGGGAGTACGCCCCGCGCCCGGTACAGCTGAGCTGGCGGCAGGCGGAGGATGAAGAGGGGGCGATTAACGCCCTCCTGACGCGCCCGGAAAACGAACGCGCCATCACTAACACTCAACGTTTCGCCCTGTAAGGAGCCGTGTATGACCGTTGCCAGCGAAAAACATCCCCAGCACGCCAGCTTCCGCCACGTTATTCCGGCGGGGGAACCGTATCTGTTTGAAGTGAAGAAAGGCCAGACGCTACGCCTGCTCGACCTGGAGGGCAACCAGGCGGTGGACACGCTGTTTTACAATGCGGACAACCCGCGTGAGCGCTACGACGCACAGCGCACGCTGCGCCGCCAGAACAACGCTTATCTCACCCATGGCAGCGTGCTGTACTCCAACCTCGGTAACCCGCTGCTGACCATCGTGGCAGATACCTGCGGGCGTCACGATACCCTCGGCGGCGCCTGCGCGCAGGAGAGCAACACCGTGCGTTATGCTCTCGATAAACGCCATATGCACAGCTGCCGGGATAACTTTCTCTGCGCCTGCCTGCACGATGGCCGCCTGCAAAAGCGCGATATTGCCGCCAACATTAACTTCTTCATGAACGTGCCGGTGACTCCGCAGGGCGGGCTGACCTTTGAGGACGGTATCTCCGCGCCGGGGAAATATGTCGAGCTGCGCGCCGAGTGCAACGTCATCGTGCTGATCTCCAACTGTCCTCAGCTTAACAACCCGTGCAACGGCTGGAACCCGACGCCAGCAGAGGTGCTGGTATGGAACTGACATCCACCCGCTGGCAGCGCCTGCGCCAGGCCATTTATCGCCTGTTTGCAGTCCGCGCCGGACGCATTCTGCCGTAACCGCTTTTTCCCCATGGACGACCATGGGTGAGCCGATTTTCGGCGGGACGACCCGCCACGATTGAGTCTGACCTATGTTGACGACACTCCTGATTGCAAACCGCGGGGCGATTGCCTGCCGCATTCTGCGCACCCTGCGCGCCATGAAGATCCGCGGCGTGGCGGTCTACTCCGAAGCCGATCTCAGCAGCCTGCATATCCGGGAAGCGGATGAGGCGCTGAGCCTGGGCGAGGGCCCGGCGGCGAACACCTATCTGGTGAGCGAAAAGATCATCGCGGCCGCCAGAGCCAGCGGTGCGCAGGCCATTCATCCGGGCTACGGTTTTCTGTCGGAAAACGCCGCATTTGCCGAAGCCTGCGAAGCCGCAGGCATTGCGTTTGTCGGCCCTACGCCGGAACAGTTGCGCCTGTTTGGCCTGAAACATACTGCCCGCGCGCTGGCGAAAACGCACGGCGTGCCGATGCTCGAAGGCACCGGACTGCTGGCTAACGTCGATGAGGCCGTTCACGCTGCGGCGGAAGTGGGCTACCCGGTAATGCTGAAAAGCACCGCGGGTGGCGGCGGGATCGGCATGCGGGTCTGTTATCAAGCGGAAGAGCTGCGCGACGCCTTCGATGCCGTGGTGCGCCTGGGCAAGAATAACTTTAGCGACGCGGGCGTGTTTATCGAAAAATACATTGAGCGGGCGCGTCACCTGGAAGTCCAGCTGTTTGGTGACGGCAAAGGCGAGGTGATTGCCCTCGGCGTGCGCGACTGCTCGGTACAGCGGCGTAACCAGAAGGTGCTGGAAGAGACGCCCGCGCCTAACCTGCCGGACGGCATGGAGACAGCGCTGTGCGAGGCGGCGATAAAACTCGGCCAGGCGCTCCACTACCGCAGCGCGGGTACCGTGGAGTTTGTCTACGACAGCGACACGGCCCGCTTTTACTTCCTTGAAGTGAACACCCGTCTGCAGGTAGAGCACGGCGTCACCGAGCAGGTGTGGGGTGTTGACCTGGTTCGCTGGATGATTGACCTGGCGGCCGGAACGCTGCCGCCGCTGGCGGAGCTGCGCGCCAGCCTGCAACCACAAGGACACGCCATTCAGGCGCGGGTCTACGCCGAAGATCCGGGCCGTCAGTTCCAGCCGTCGCCAGGGCTACTCACCGAAGTGGTGTTCCCGGAAAACGACCGTCGCACATTGCGCATCGACAGCTGGGTGGAGTCCGGCTGCGACGTACCGCCGTTTTTTGACCCGATGCTGGCCAAAATCATCGCCTGGCAGCCCACGCGCGAGGCGGCGATCCGCGTCCTGCACACCGCGCTGGGAGAGACGCGTCTCTACGGCGTGGAAACCAACCGCAGCTATTTGCAGCAGATTTTAACCTTCCCGCCGTTCGCCCTCGGCGAGCCGTGGACCCGCTGTTTAGAGACGCTGGACTATCAGGCCTTCACCCTTGAGGTGCTCAGCGCCGGGACGCAAACCACGGTGCAGGATTATCCGGGGCGGACGGGCTACTGGGCCGTCGGGGTGCCGCCCTCCGGGCCGGTGGACAGCCTGGCGCTGCGTCTCGGCAACCGTCTGCTGGGCAATGAGGAGGGGGCCGCCGCGCTGGAGATCACCCTCAGCGGCCCGACGCTGAAATTCAACTGCGACGCGCAGCTGGCGGTGACCGGCGCAGCCATCGCGCTGACGCTGGACGGCGTGCCGCTGGCAAACAACCGCGTTTTCCGCGTCCGGGCGGGAAGCACGCTGCGTATGGGCGATATTCAGGGTGACGGCGTGCGCAGCTATCTCTGCCTGCGCGGCGGGTTTGAGGTACCGGATTATCTGGGCAGCAAAAGCACCTTCACCCTCGGGCAGTTTGGCGGTCACGCCGGACGGGCACTGCGCACAGGTGACGTGCTGCATCTGTCCCCATTGACCGAACCTGTCGCGGACGGGGAGCTGCCGCAGGCCCTGCGCACCAGCCTGGATGGGGTGCGTGAGCTGCGGGTGATTTACGGTCCGCATGGTGCGCCGGAGTATTTTACGCCGGGTTATATGGCGACCTTTTTTGCCACCGAGTGGGAGGTACATTTTAACTCCAGCCGCACGGGCGTGCGTCTGATCGGCCCGAAACCGGAATGGGTACGCGACAGCGGCGGCGAAGCGGGGCTGCACCCGTCGAACATCCACGACAACCCGTACGCCATTGGCGCGGTGGATTTCACCGGCGATATGCCGGTGATCCTCGGCCCCGACGGCCCAAGTCTGGGGGGATTTGTCTGCCCGGTCACCGTCATTGAGGCGGATTTACACGCGGTTGGCCAGCTGAAAGCGGGCGATAAAGTGCGCTTTATGCCGGTGGACGTTTCCACCGCCCGACGGCTGGCGCAGGGGCAGGCGGCGCAAATCGCCAGCCTGACGCCGCAGGTCATGCCGTGGCAACCTGTCGGGCTGAGCTCGCCGGTGGTGCTGGAGGTGGGAGAGGACGATAAACGGCTGGTGGCGAGGTTATCCGGCGATACCCATCTGCTGCTGGAGATAGGCGACCCCGAACTGGATCTGGTGTTGCGTTTTCGCGCCCACGCGCTGATGCAGGCGCTGGAAACGCGCGCCCTGACGGGGATTATCGACCTCACGCCGGGGATCCGCTCCCTGCAGATTCACTATCAGCCGGAAACGCTGAGTCTGGAAGCGCTGCTGGAGACGGTGGTCGGGCTGTGGCAGGACGTATGCGGGCAGGCGTCGCTGGACGTGCCGTCGCGCGTGGTCTGGCTGCCGCTCTCCTGGGACGATCCCGCGTGCCAGAAGGCCATCGACAAATACATGACCACCGTGCGCCGGGATGCGCCATGGTGTCCGAGCAACCTGGAGTTTATCCGTCGTATCAACGATCTGGCGAATATCGATGAGGTCTATAAAACGGTGTTCGACGCCCGCTATCTGGTGATGGGGCTGGGAGATGTCTACCTGGGCGCGCCGGTCGCGACACCGCTCGATCCTCGTCATCGTCTGGTGACCACCAAATACAACCCGGCACGCACCTGGACGGCGGAAAACTCGGTGGGTATTGGCGGGGCCTACCTTTGCGTCTACGGCATGGAGGGGCCGGGCGGGTATCAGTTTGTCGGACGCACGCTACAGATGTGGAATCGCTATCACGCCGTGGAGGATTTTGACGGCAAGCCCTGGCTACTGCGCTTCTTCGACCAGATCCGCTTTTATCCGGTCTCTGCCGAAGAGTTGCTCACCATCCGCCGGGATTTCCCGCTGGGGCGTTATCCGCTGCGCATCGAACACACCACGCTGAAGCTGGCGGAGTATCAACAATTCCTGGCCGACGAGGCGCCGGAGATTGAGGCATTCCGCGCGCATCAGCAGGCCGCGTTTGACGCCGAGCGTGAGCGCTGGGCCGCCAACGGTCAGGCCCATTTTGACAGCAGCGAGGTGCTGGTAACGGATGGCGAAGACGCGCCGCTGGCACCCGGACAGGCCGGGATTGACAGCCCGGTGTCGGGCAACCTGTGGCAGGTAAACGTTGAAGTCGGCAACACCGTGCGCGAAGGCGATGTGCTGGTGGTGCTGGAGTCCATGAAGATGGAGATCCCGCTGGTCGCAACCCAGGACGGGGTGGTCAGCCAGGTGCGCGTGCAGCCGGGTTCATCGGTGCGCGCGGGTCAGTGTGTGGTGGTCCTGGAGAAAACAGCATGAAGCACCTTTTTGATTTACGCCTTGATGTTCTGGCGCAGGCATACCGTTCCGGTCAGATCCGTCCTCGCGCGGTTATCCTTGCCCTGCGCGAGCGCGCGCTGGCGCTGAACCCGGAATTTAACGCCTTTATTTATCTTCTCACGCCCGACGAGCTGGAGCCGTATCTGGCCGCGCTGGACGGCGTGGATCCGGCATCGTTGCCGCTCTATGGCGTGCCGTTTGCCATTAAAGACAATATCGATCTGGCGGGTATTGAGACCACCGCCGCCTGTCCGGCCTTTGCGTACCGGGCAGAGCAGGATGCGACGATAGTGTCGCAGCTGATTGCGCTGGGGGCGGTCCCGCTGGGGAAAACCAATCTCGACCAGTTCGCGACCGGCTTAAACGGCACGCGCTCACCATTTGGTGCGTGTCGCAACAGTGTGCATCCGGAGTATCCGTCCGGTGGCTCAAGCGCGGGCTCGTCGCTGGCTGTGGCGCTGGGGCTGGCGAGCTTTGCCCTGGGCACCGATACCGCCGGGAGCGGGCGCGTTCCGGCCTCTCTCAATAATCTGGTCGGGCTGAAGGCGACCAAAGGGCTGATCTCGACAGCGGGTGTGGTGCCCGCCTGCCGCACGCTGGACTGCGTAACGTTCTTCACCAGCACGGCAGCGGAGGCCAGCCAACTGCTGGCGCTGACGGCGACGAAAGACGCGCACGATGACTACAGCCGTGCTAACCCGTCCTGGAACGGAGCGCAGGCATTTGGCGTACCGGCAGCCGGTTTTCGCTTTGGCGTGCCGGACTCGCTGGAGTTTCTCGGCTGCGCAGAGAGCGAGGCGCTGTATCACACCGCAAAGGAGAGGCTGATCGCCCTTGGCGGCGTGCCGGTGACCATCGACTTTTCGCCGTTCCTGGCGGCAGCAAAACTGCTCTATGACGGCCCGTGGGTGGCCGAGCGCTACCACGTGGCGGGCGCGTTGATTGAGCAACAGCCGGACGCGGTGCTGCCGGTGATCCGCAATGTGCTGCAAAAAGCGCCTGCCATGAGTGCGGTAGCGGCGTTTGAAGCGCAGTACCAGCTTCAGGCCTATAAAAGCGAGTGCGATGCCATACTGGCGGGGCTTGAGTGCGTGTTAACCCCCACTTATCCGCGCCCGGTGAGTCTGGCCGAGCTGGCGGAGGAACCGGTCAAACGCAACTCTGAGCTTGGGCTTTACACCAACTTTATGAACCTGCTTGATTACGCTGCCGTGGCGGTCCCGGCAGGGTTTATGGCCAACGGCTTGCCTTCCGGCATAACGCTGTTTGGCCGCGCGTTTACCGACCAGTACCTGCTCAGTCTGGCCGATGCGTTACAACGTCACCAAAAATTACCTCTGCCCGGAGAGCGCGAGATACAAGAGGACGCACCCGCTTCAACCGCCACCGATGATCGCCTGCACCTGGTGGTGTGCGGGGCGCACCTGGACGGGCTGGCGCTGAATCATCAACTGCGCCAGCGCGGGGCGACGTATGTAGAAGCCACCACCAGTGCCCCGCATTATCGGCTCTTTGCCCTGGCAGACGGCAAACGACCGGGCATGGTGCGGGCAAGAGAACAGGGTTCCGCAATAGCCGTCGAAGTTTGGGCACTTCCGCACAGCGAAGTGGGATCGTTTCTGGCCGGGATCCCTGCACCGCTGGGCCTGGGGAAAATCGAACTCCAGGACGGGCGCTGGCTGACCGGGTTTATCTGCGAGGAGGCTGGATTAGAGGGAGCACAGGAGATTACGCGATTCGGTGGCTGGCGAGCCTGGCTTGCTCAGCATCCGTGAGCAAGCCAGCGCGGTTAACGGTAGAGCGGTTTTTTTGCGACCGGGATCAGTAAGGTAGATTGCCAGTCCGCAAGCGTCAGCTGCGCGAGTTTTCCCAGTGCGGTATAGAACGGGTGCCCGGCGTTTTCAACAAACACGGAGAGAAAACGGGTGCTCCACGGCAGCAGGTGCCACGCCAGAAGCTGGTCGCGTTCCGTCTCGCGTCCGTTCTCAGTGAGCCACGCGGCCAGCAGCAGCAACGTACCAAAATGATCTTCCGGTTCGTTCTGCTGCATCTCAAAGGCAATCTGGTTTTCCCGCATCCACTGACGCAGGGCGAGGGTTGAATCCCCAAACAGCACGGATTCACGATCCAGCCATACGGAACCCCACGGCGGTGCGGGCAGCGCATAGGGGCCAATAAACAGCCGTTGCCAGGCGTCGGTGACGGGCTCATCGGCAGATACCGTAAAGGTGTCGGCGATGGGCTGCAGCGCCGCCTGCGGCAGCGGCCAGTCCGTAACCCAGTCGCCAGCGGTCAGGGCGTTGACCAGCGGCGCAACGTGCTCGCTGTCGGGTGAATAATAAAACAATGCGCCCAGTACCCGGGCGCTGAACGCGAACGCTTCACGCTGTGAGACATCTTTCATTACAACCTTCCTTGCTCGCGCGGGCGAACCCGCGCGCCTGTGTTAACCGGCAATTGCCATACCTACCGTCATGTGCAGACCATAGAACAGACCGCGGCCGATCAGTTCACCCACGACAACCAGCACCAGGCCTGCAAAGAGCGCGAGGGTTTTCGGCTCCTGGCGCCGGATGAGCGGGCACAGCCAGCAGCCTAATCCGGCGGCGACCAGTATGATACGGCCAACTTGCCATGCGCCATAGTCCGGCAGCAGGGCGCTGGCCTGTTGTACGGAGCTGTGTAGCGTCGCCAGTTCGTTACTCTGCAGCACAATCACCGCCACGCTCAGCAGCAGCGCCAGTACGCTCACCGATGCGGCAAACGTGCCTCTGAAGGCGGTGCCAGCGGCGCGAAGCAGCAGGGTGGCAAACAGCGGGCCGCCCAGCACCATCGTCAGGAAAAAGGCCAGCGTGGTGTAGCCGGTGTACCAGGTCGGAACCGTATCGATCTGATACACGCGGGTCATGGCCCAGACAAACACAATCCCCAGGATCTGGCTCACCACCATCCATACTTTACCCAACGCGGGCGGCATTTTACCGATAACCGACACCAGCCACCAGAAGCCACCGACGGCAAAGAAGACCGAGCCTGCCGCGATCTCGTTGCTGAGCGCCGACGCGCCAACACGGTTCAGGGAGTTAAACGCCCTGAGCGGGGAGCCCAGGTGCATCACCGATGCGATAAAGCCAACGCCCATGACCAGCCATAAAAAGAACATGCTGCGCACGATGCGGGCTTTGACCGCCTCGTCACTCTCCCTCATCCATGCCAGACCGCTGACGAGCAAAGCCCCGGCCACGCACTGCCCAAAAACGGTGAAGATCACCAGCGGCCATTCATGCCATCCACTTCCCATCTCACACCTCCTTCGGGTTTGCCAGATAGCCGGTGGTATCTCCCGTCGGGCGGCTGTTGGCGTTAGGTTTAATCACAATGCTTGGCTTGGTGAAGTGCGCGGACGGCAGTGGCGCGACAGCTGCAAGCTGGCCGTGTTTTTTACGCAGCTCGCCAATCGGGCCGAAGTCCAGCGCGCGCAGCGGACAGGACTCCACGCAAATCGGCTTTTTGCCCTCTGCGACGCGGTCGTGGCAGCCGTCGCACTTGGTCATGTGGCCTTTGGCGGCGTTGTACTGCGGCGCACCGTAAGGACAGGCCATATGGCAGTAGCGGCAGCCAATGCAGACGTCTTCATTCACTACCACAAACCCGTCGTCACGCTTGTGCATTGCCCCGCTCGGGCACACTTTGGTGCAGGCCGGATCTTCACAGTGGTTACAGGCAATCGACAGGTAATAGGCAAAGACGTTCTGATGCCAGACGCCGTTATCCTCCTGCCAGTCGCCGCCCGCGTATTCGTAGATCCGGCGGAAGCTGACGTCCGGGGTCAGGTCTTTGTAATCCTTGCAGGCCAGCTCGCAGGTTTTGCACCCGGTGCAACGGCTGGAGTCAATAAAAAATCCATACTGGGTTGTCATCGGTTACTCCTTACGCCTTCTCGATCTGCACCAGATTGGTGTGCTGCGGGTTGCCTTTCGCCAGCGGTGACGGGCGATGGGTGGTCAACGTGTTGATGCATGAGCCGTGGTCGATCCGATCGCCGTTCATGTTGGCGTCGTGCCAGGCCCCCTGGCCCATCGCGCTGACGCCGGGCATGATGCGCGGGGTGACTTTCGCGGCAATGCGCACTTCGCCGCGGTCGTTAAACACGCGCACCATATCGCCGTTTTGAATACCGCGTTGTGCCGCATCAACCGGATTGAGCCATACCTCCTGACGACAGGCGGCTTTAAGCACATCCACGTTGCCGTAGCTGGAGTGGGTGCGCGCCTTGAAGTGGAAGCCAAACAGCTGCAGCGGGTATGTTTTACGTTCCGGGGCATCCCAGCCGTCAAACGTTGAGGCGTACACCGGCAGTGGGCTGATGGTTTCATCTTTTTCCAGCTCCCAGGTGGCGGCAATCTCTGCCAGCTTGCTGGAGTAAATTTCAATCTTGCCTGACGGGGTTTTGAGCGGATGGGCATCCGGATCATCGCGGAATTTTTTATACGCCACGAAGTGTCCGTTGGGATCTTTGCGCTTATAAATGCCCATTTTTTTCAGTTCGTCATAGGACGGAAGCTGCGGATCTTTCGCCAGCATTTTGGCGTACAGATACTGCAGCCACTGCGACTGTGTCCGGCCTTCGGTGAATTTCTGATGGATGTCCGGCCCGAGGCGTTTCGCCACTTCGCTCATGATCCAGTAGATGGGCTTACGCTCAAACTTCGGCGCGGTGACGGGCTGCAGGAAAATCAGATAGCCCATATTGCCCGCATAATCGTTCGGGATGATGTCTTCCTGCTCGACGGTCATGAGGTCCGGCAGCAGGATGTCGGCGTATTTCGCCGAAGAAGTCATAAAGTTGTCGATCACCACGATGGTTTCGCACTTGCTTTCGTCCTGCAGAATATCGTGGGTTTTGTTGATGTCGGAGTGCTGGTTGATGATGGTATTACCGGCATAGTTCCAGATGAACTTGATCGGCACATCCAGCTTATCCTTGCCACGCACACCGTCGCGCAGGGCGGTCATTTCCGGGCCGCGGGCGATGGCATCTGTCCAGCTAAAGCAGGAGATCTGCGTTTTTACCGGGTTTTCCGGCAGCGGCATCCGTTCGATGGTGATGGTATAGGTCGATTCGCGCGCGCCGCTGTTACCGCCGTTGATACCCACGTTGCCGGTTAAGATCGGCAGCATGGCGATGGCGCGCGACGTCAGTTCACCGTTAGCCTGGCGCTGCGGTCCCCAGCCCTGGCAAATATAGGCGGGTTTTGCCGAGCCAATCTCGCGCGCCAGCTTGACGATGCGATCCGCAGGAATACCTGTAATGCGCGAGGCCCACTCCGGGGTTTTTGGCGTATTATCGTCGCCCTGGCCGAGAATATACGCTTTGTAGTGCCCATTAGCAGGCGCGCCTTCCGGCAGCGTTTTTTCGTCATAGCCAACGCAGTATTTATCGAGGAACGGCTGGTCAACCAGATTTTCGTTGATTAATACCCATGCAAGTCCGGCTACCAGCGCGGCATCGGTACCCGGGCGAATCGGGATCCATTCATCTTCACGTCCGGCAGCGGTGTCGGTATAACGCGGGTCGATGACGATCATCCGCGCATTTGAGCGTTCACGCGCCTGTTCGAGGTAGTAGGTGATCCCGCCGCCGCTCATACGCGTTTCCGCCGGATTATTGCCGAACATTACCACCAGTTTAGTGTTTTCAATGTCGGAGGTGCTGTTGCCATCATTGCTGCCGTAGGTGTACGGCATCGCGCAGGAAATTTGCGCGGTACTGTAGGTGCCATAGTGGCTCAGGAAGCCGCCGTAACAGTTCATCAGGCGCGCCACCAGCGAGGCGTAAGGGGAAGAGCGGGTGATATTGCCGCCGACAATGCCGGAGGAGTAGTTAATGTACACCGCTTCGTTGCCGTATTTTTCCACAACATTTTTCAGGCTGCGGGTCAGGGTATCCAGCGCTTCATCCCAGGAGATGCGCTCAAATTTACCTTCACCGCGTTTGCCCACGCGCTTCATCGGGTAGTTAAGGCGGTCAGGGTGATTAATGCGACGGCGGATGGAGCGTCCGCGAAGACAGGCGCGCACCTGATGATTGCCGTAGATATCCTCCCCGGTATTATCCGTTTCCACCCAATAAACTTCGTCGTCACGGACATGCAGACGCAGCGCGCAGCGGCTGCCGCAGTTGACCGAGCAGGCTCCCCAGACCACTTTATCTTCAGCAGGCTGTACGGCGTTTTGCACCGCAGCAGCGGCGCTTTTCAATCCAAACGGCAACGAGATACCACCGGCGGCAAGCGCCAGAGAACCTATCGCGGTGGACTTAACGAGTGTTCGGCGGCTAATTCCACCGTGATGTTCGACATCGGACATGGCTCACCCCATCATTTTAATTGACTATTATTTTCGCCCGTGATTACAACCGGGCTAATGATGGGGTGAGTGTTACTTATTTGGAGGTATTAAATATTAATCCTCATCAATTCAAGGGGGATTGGTGCAAGGAAAGTGGTTAAAAATCACTGCGGTTCGCCTTGCGGACTCTCCTGCGCGCCAGCAGCAGCCCCGCTGCCTGTGCGAGTGTACAAAATTTTGAAGGTATCATTGGCACAATGCCCAACAACCTGCGCATCCGGACGATCGGCCTGATCGTTGGGTACGATGTTCAGCGTAAAGCCAGATTCCGGCACGCCGTTGTTGATGATTTTCTGCTGAATGTCGCTTTTTACACGTTCGCAGGAATCCGGTGCCGCCAGCGCGGCGGTAGAGGCACTCATTAACAGCAGGGCGGTAATCCAGGGTAACCGTTTCATCTGTAGCTCCTTTTCTCTGTGTGTAGATTAATTTTAGCAGGGTTCGTGTAAACAACTGTATTTGCTAATATGATTGGGAATAATCTCCCTGAATCGGTAAATGATGTGAAGAAATACGCAGCGATAACGCTACTGGCCGCGACACTGGTGGGGTGCGACAACAATTCCGCGCCGCTGTCGTTCACGCCTGAGATGGCGAGTTTTTCGAATGAGTTTGATTTTGACCCGCTGCGCGGCCCGGTCAAAGACTTTACCCAGACGCTGTTTAACGACAAGGGCGAGGTCTCCAAACGGGTGACCGGGACGATGTCGACAGAAGGGTGCTTTGATACGCTTGAGCTGCACGATCTTGAAGCGAATACCGGCGTCGCGCTGGTGCTGGATGCCAACTACTACATCGATGCAGAAACCCAGCAGCGAAAAGTGAAACTGCAGGGCAAATGCCAGCTGGCCGAGCTGCCGTCAGCCGGTGTGACGTGGGATACCGATGACAATGGATTTGTGGTCGCGGCACACAGTAAAGATATGGAAGTGAAATATCGCTATGACGCGGACGGCTACCCGCTCGGTAAAACCACCGTTTCCGGGGATCAGCACTTATCCGTACAGTCGACACCCTCGAAGGATCTGCGCAAAAGAATGGATTACTCGGCCGTGAGTTTACTGAATGACAAACCGCTGGGGAATGTGAAGCAGAGCTGCGATTACGACCGGCACAATAACCCGGTGAGCTGCGACCTGACCATCACCGACGACAGCGTGAAACCCGCGGTTGAGCGCAAGTACAGCATAAAAAACACCATTGAATACTACTGAGAGTAAAGCCGCGCAGGTTACTGCGCGGTAGGTTTCAGCAGGCTGGCACCAGACGGTTTGTGTCCGGCCAGATGCTGGTGCTGGAAAATGCACATGCGAATGGTGTTGCGGTATTCCCCGTTGATAAAGAACTCGTGGATTAGCTCGCCTTCCACCATAAAGCCCAGCTTACGGTAGATATGGATCGCTTTTTCGTTCTCTTTATCGACGATGAGATAGAGCTTATACAGATTCAGAACGTTGAATCCGTAGTCCATCGCCAGCTTCGCCGCCCGTGAGGCCAGGCCTTTACCCTGATGTTCCGGGGAGATAATGATCTGGAATTCCGCCCGGCGATGCACGTGGTTGATCTCCACCAGCTCAACCAGCCCGGCTTTTTCGCCTTCACACTCCACCACAAAGCGGCGTTCGCTTTGATCGTGGATGTGTTTATCGTACAGATCGGACAGCTCGACAAACGCCTCGTACGGCTCTTCAAACCAGTAGCGCATCACGCTGGCGTTGTTGTCGAGCTGGTGGACGAAGCGCAAATCTTCGCGCTCCAGCGGACGCAGTTTAACCTCAAGACCCGGCATTACGGTGCTACCGTACGACCCGTGCGACGATCCAGGCAGCGCAGGGTGTTTGGCTCCCAGTAGGCATTAACGTTCGCGCTTTGCTGACACTTATCACGTGCGTCAAAGGCGACATCTTCTTTGTCCCACTCTTTCTCAGCACGCTTGTTCACCTTCTGACGAAGGCTGCGGGTGTCATTCCATTGTTCTTTGTCCATTGCGGCATTCTGGCGGCTCTGCGCGCTATCGCCAGACTCAATAATGAGTTTGCTGGTTTCGGCAGTAGCCGTAGCAGCGAAGGCGAGCGTTGACAGCGCCAGTGCGGCGGTCAGACAAAGGCGTTTGCTTAATGTACTCATAGCGTTTCCTTTTTGAATCGGTGCAGATAATCACGTTACCCTGTTCAGATTCTACACCAAACAGAAATGACGGCATACCCGCGGCGCGGGTATGGAAAAGTAAACCGTATCATCAGGTATGATGGTTAAATAAATCCTCACCTGAAATGAAATATGATCAAAACAACGCTGTTATTTTTTGCCACCGCGCTCTGTGAAATTATCGGCTGCTTCCTTCCCTGGCTCTGGCTGAAGAAAGGGGCAACCGTGTTACTGCTGATCCCGGCGGGCATCGCGCTGGCGCTGTTTGTCTGGCTGTTAACGCTCCATCCGGCGGCCAGTGGTCGCGTCTATGCCGCCTACGGCGGGGTTTATGTCTGCACCGCGCTGCTATGGTTACGCGTGGTCGATGGGGTAAAACTCAGCGCCTACGATTGGGCCGGGGCCCTGATTGCCCTGTGCGGCATGCTGATCATCGTGGCGGGCTGGGGGCGCGCCTGAGCGCCCTGATTTTGTGATCGCTCGCGGATATTTTGATCATTATACTTGTATGGTAGTAGCTCAGTTGCGTAAATTTCCTGCATCACAACATGCGATGTAAGGAACGGAATTATGAAGATTGTCGGGGCTGAAGTATTTGTCACCTGCCCGGGGCGTAACTTTGTCACCCTTAAAATTACGACCGATGAAGGCATCGTCGGTCTTGGCGATGCCACACTAAACGGACGCGAACTCTCCGTCGCCTCTTACCTGAAAGACCACCTCTGCCCGCAACTGATTGGCCGCGATGCGCACCGCATCGAAGATATCTGGCAGTTTTTCTATAAAGGCGCGTACTGGCGTCGCGGCCCGGTCACCATGTCGGCAATCTCTGCCGTGGATATGGCGCTGTGGGATATCAAAGCCAAAGCCGCCAATATGCCGCTTTACCAGCTGCTGGGAGGCGCCTCCCGTGAAGGGGTAATGGTCTACTGCCACACCACCGGGCATACCATTGACGACGTGCTGGAAGATTACGCCCGTCATAAAGAGATGGGCTTTAAGGCGATCCGCGTCCAGTGCGGCGTGCCGGGAATGAAAACCACCTACGGCATGTCCAAAGGAAAAGGGCTGGCGTATGAGCCTGCCACCAAAGGGGACTGGCCGGAAGAGCAGCTGTGGTCCACCGAGAAATACCTCGACTTCACGCCGAAGCTGTTCGACGCGGTGCGCAGTAAATTTGGCTTCAACGAACATCTGCTGCATGACATGCACCACCGCCTGACGCCGATTGAAGCGGCGCGTTTCGGTAAGAGCATCGAAGAATTCCGCATGTTCTGGATGGAAGATCCTACGCCTGCTGAAAACCAGGCGTGCTTCCGCCTGATCCGCCAGCACACCGTCACGCCGATTGCTGTGGGTGAAGTCTTTAACAGCATCTGGGATTGCAAACAGCTGATTGAAGAGCAGCTTATCGACTACATTCGCGCCACCATTACCCATGCAGGCGGGATCACCGGCATGCGTCGTATTGCAGACTTTGCCTCGCTCTACCAGGTGCGGACGGGGTCACACGGCCCGTCCGATCTGTCGCCGATTTGCCATGCTGCCGCGCTGCACTTCGACCTGTGGGTGCCAAATTTCGGCGTGCAGGAATATATGGGCTATTCCGAACAGATGCTTGAAGTCTTCCCACACAACTGGCGCTTCGACAACGGTTATATGCACCCGGGCGACAAGCCGGGTCTGGGTATTGAGTTCGACGAAAAGCTGGCCGCGAAATACCCGTACGATCCGGCCTACCTGCCTGTGGCTCGTCTTGAAGACGGCACGCTGTGGAACTGGTAAACGAGGAGCGAACGATGAAAAGCGTAGTGATCCAACAGCCCAACCAGCTGGTAATTGAAGAGCGTCCACTCCCGCAACCGGGGGCAGGGGAAGTGCGCGTCAGCATTAAACTTGCCGGGATCTGCGGCTCCGACAGCCATATCTACCGCGGACATAACCCCTTCGCGAAATATCCGCGCGTTATCGGCCACGAATTTTTTGGTGTGATTGACGCCACGGGCGAGGGCGTTGACCCCGGACGCCTGGGGCAGCGGGTTTCCGTTGATCCGGTGATCAGCTGCGGGCACTGCTATCCGTGCTCGGTGGGTAAACCGAACGTGTGTACCTCCCTGGTCGTGCTCGGCGTGCATCGCGACGGCGGTTTTGCGGAATACGCCGTGGTACCGGCGAAAAATGCGTGGCCCATCCCGGATGCCATTCCCGATAAACACGCCGTGATGGTCGAGCCCTTTACCATTGCTGCCAACGTCACCGGGCAGGCAAAACCGACGGACCAGGATATCGCCCTGGTGTATGGCGCGGGCCCGATGGGGCTGGTTACCGTGCAGGCGCTGAAAGGTGTCTACAACGTCAGGCAGGTGATTGTCGTCGACCGCATTGATGAACGGCTGGCGATGGCGCAACGCAGCGGCGCGGACTGGGTCCTGAACAACGGTAATCTTGATTTGCATAAGGCGCTGGAAGAAAAAGGCATCAAACCGACGTTAATCATTGATGCCGCCTGTCATCCGTCGATTCTGCAGGAAGCGATAACCCTGGCTTCCCCGGCGGCACGTATCGTGCTGATGGGCTTTTCCAGCGATCCGAGCCAGATTGTTCAGCAGGGGATCACCGGCAAAGAGCTGTCGATATTCTCCTCGCGCCTGAATGCCAACAAATTCCCGGTCGTGATCGACTGGCTGGAAAAGGGGCTGATCGATCCTGAAAAACTGATTACCCACACCTTTGACTACCACCACGTGACAGACGCCATCGAACTGTTTGAGAAAGACCAGCGGCAGTGCTGCAAAGTCTTGCTCACCTTCGACCAATAATAATTTACGCGGTTAAGAGCCTGCGCAGACAGGCTCTGAGTGGTACGCATCTTACCTTGCAGAGATAGCCATTATGACTCAAGCACAACCTCAAAGAACGACTTCAGATCTGGTGAAAGCTGCCGTATCCGGCTGGCTGGGAACCGCGCTGGAGTTTATGGATTTTCAGCTCTACTCGCTGGGGGCCGCGCTGGTCTTCCATGAGATCTTTTTCCCGGAACAGTCCGCGGCCATGGCGCTGATCCTGGCGATGGGGACCTACGGCGCAGGCTATATTGCGCGCATCGTCGGCGCCTTTATCTTCGGCAGAATGGGCGACCGGATCGGTCGTAAAAAGGTGCTGTTTATTACCATCACCATGATGGGGATCTGTACCACCCTGATTGGCGTGTTGCCGACCTACGGCCAGATTGGCATTTTTGCGCCGGTTCTGCTGGTGACGCTGCGCATTATTCAGGGGCTGGGTGCCGGGGCAGAAATCTCCGGTGCGGGAACCATGCTGGCCGAGTATGCGCCAAAGGGCAAACGCGGGATCATCTCCTCGCTGGTGGCGATGGGGACCAACTGCGGAACCTTGAGTGCCACGGCGATCTGGGCGGTGATGTTCTTTGCTCTCGATCGTGAAGAACTGGTGGCATGGGGCTGGCGCGTGCCGTTCCTGGCCAGCGTCGTCGTGATGATCTTTGCCATCTGGCTGCGTATGAACCTGAAAGAGAGCCCGGTCTTCGAAAAAGTGAACGACGCTGAAGCTGCCGTACGGGTGGCGAAGCCGGATACCTCCCTTGGGGCGATGGTGAAAAGCAAATCCTTCTGGCTGGCCACCGGGCTGCGTTTTGGTCAGGCGGGTAACTCCGGTCTGATCCAGACGTTCCTTGCCGGGTATCTGGTACAGACGTTGCTGTTTGATAAAGCGATCCCCACCGATGCGCTGATGATAAGTTCAATCCTCGGGTTTATCTCTATCCCGCTGCTGGGCTGGCTGTCGGACAAAGTCGGTCGCCGTCTGCCGTATATCCTCCTCAACGTTTCCGCCATCATTCTGGCGTACCCGATGCTGTCGATTATCGTCGATAAAAGCTATGCGCCGGGCGTCATTATGCTCTCGATTATTGTCATTCATAACTTCGCGGTGCTGGGGCTGTTCGCGCTGGAAAACATCACCATGGCGGAGATGTTTGGCTCGCGTAATCGCTTTACCCGCATGGCCATCTCCAAAGAGGCGGGCGGTCTGGTGGCAGTGGGCTTTGGTCCGGTGCTGGCGGGGATCTTCTGCAACATGACCGGCTCCTGGTGGCCGATTGTCGCGATGCTGATTGCCTATTCCGTGATTGGTCTGGTTTCAGCCATTTTCATGCCGGAAGTGCGCGACCGTGATTTGAGCGCGGCACAAGACGCGGCTGAACCACAGGTACTGGACAATAAGGCTGGTGAGTCACGCAAATATGGAGCGCTGCTATGAGTTTCATTAATGATAACTTTATGATTAGCAACGCCAGGGGCGTTGCGTTATATCGCGACGTCGCGAAAGAATTGCCGATAATTGACTATCACTGTCATCTGGTTGCGAAAGATATTTTCGAAAATAAACCGCTGGAGAATATTACCGAGCTTTGGCTTGCAGGCGATCACTACAAATGGCGCGCTATGCGCGCCAACGGTATAGATGAAAAATACATTACGGGCAGCGCCACCGCGGAAGAAAAATTTGCGGCGTGGGCTGAAACGGTCGACGCCAGTTATGGCAATCCGCTCTATCACTGGACGCATTTAGAACTGCATCACTATTTTTCCTGTGATGAACCGCTGGGCAGCCATAACTGGCGTGAAATAATGGAGCGCTGTAATCGTTTATTACAACAGCCTGATTTTACGCCCCGCGAACTGATTAAACGCTCAAAGGTGGAGGTCATTTGTACCACAGATGCACCGCTGGACGACCTGCGTTACCATCAGTTATTGCGCGATGACGCAACATTCAACGTCAAGGTATTACCGACGTTCCGCCCGGATGACGTTTTTACGCCGAATGCGCATCAGTTCGCCGACTTTACCGATCGATTAGCGGAGCTGACGGGGCGGTCCATTCACGCCTTTAGCGATTTCGCTGCTGCGCTCGGTGAGCGTATTGCCTGGTTCCACGACATGGGGTGCCGTATTTCGGATCATGGCCCTGTGGAGATCCATTATCAGGCTGCGGATGACAGTATCGTGGAATCGATATTTGTCCGTAAACGGCAGGGTGAACATCTCAACGCGCGGGATAGCGCGATTCTTGACAGTGCTATTTTTATCATGCTGGCGCGTTATTACCGACAGCATGACTGGGCCATGCAGATACACTTCGGTGCGATACGCAATAATAATACCCGCATGTACCGTGCCCTGGGCATAAATACCGGGTTTGATTCACTGACGGATCAGGTCAATCTTGCTGCGAATATTAATCAGCTGCTGGATGCCATGGCCCTTGCAGACGCGCTGCCGAAAACCATCCTGTATAATCTCAACCCCAGCTACAACGATATTGTCGCGACGACGATCGCCAATTTTCAGAGTGCAGAACTGGGAGTGAAATCACCGATGCAATTCGGCTCCGGCTGGTGGTTTAACGACACCCGTCGCGGGATGGAAAACCAGCTCAACAGCCTGGCAGATCAGGGGCTGTTAATGAATTTTGTCGGCATGCTGACCGACTCCCGCAGCCTGGTCTCCTATACCCGCCACGATTATTTTCGCCGCATTCTGTGCAATATGATCGGCGGTTGGGTGGAGCGGGGAGAAGTCCCTGATAATAACGATATTCTCACGCGGATGATTAAAAATATTTGCCACGACAACGCTAAGAATTATTTCAAATTTTAAATTCGCTTCATCAAGTGGGGATGAAATATGTCTCGTGCGGCTAAAAAAATTACCATTCCGGTTAGTATCGGCTACGGACTAACGGATATTATGGGTGGCGGTGCATTTACCGTGATCGGCGCCTGGCTGTTATTTTTCTATACGACATTCGTTGGGCTATCGCCGGTTGAGGCAGCCTCCATTGTCGCCATCGCGCGTATTGTCGATGCCATTGTCAGTCTGTTTATGGGAAGTTTCACCGATCATTTTTACAAAAATTATTTTGGTAAAAAATTTGGTCGTCGACGCTTCTTTTTGCTGATCGGCGCGCCGTTAATGCTGGTCTATGCGTTACTGTGGCTTGATGGCATGACCTACGGTTTTTATCTCGCGGTCTATCTGGCGTTTGAAATTATCGCCGCGATGGTATTGATCCCCTGGGAAACGCTGCCATCGGAAATGACAAAAGACTTTAACCAGCGCACCAAACTTTCTACCTGTCGCATGTTCCTTTCTGCGTCCGGTACCTTCCTGGCGACGTTCATTCCGGGGCTGCTGATTGGCTATTTTGGGGAAAACAGCGCCCATGCTTATCTGATTAACGGCGTTATTTTTGCCGTCCTGTTTATGGTGTGCGTCTTTATCTCGTGGAAGGTGACCTGGGAACGCGAGTTAACCCCGGAGATGCTGGCCGAGCTTGAAACAAGCACGACGCCCCGAACGCTGACGCAAAAGCTGGCTGCCTTTGGTCGCCTCTTTAAAGAGTATGGTTCAACGCTGAAAATCCGGGCCTTCAGAAAACACCTTGCCATCTACCTGCTGTCGTTTACCGGGAAAGATGTCTACAACACCGTGTTTGTCTTCTTCTGTGTTTACTGCCTGAATGTCTCTTCGTCGCTTGCCGGCACACTGCTGTCGATGAGTATCGTCGGCCTGCCTGTCACGCTGATTGCGGGAGTGGGGATCATTAAATTCGGGCCGTCGAAGCTGTATGTGTTTGCCTACTCGCTGATGATGCTCTGCCTGGGCGGCTTTTTCGCTGTGTATCAAATTCCGGCACTTAATACCGTCGCGACGCTGGTTGTTCTGGCCGGGTTATATCAGGTCGGTCGCTGTGTGCTGGAGTTTACGCCGTGGAACGTTTTCCCGTTCATCCCCGATATTGACGAGATGGTTAGCCGCCAGCGTCGCGAGGGGTTGTTCGCGGCGGTGATGACCTTCTCCCGCAAAACGACCGTGGCTATCGCCACCTTTATTGTGGGGCTGCTGTTACAGAATGGCGGCTTTGTGAAGGGCAGCCAGACACAGCCGGAGGAGGCCATTCATACCATCGCAATGTTGATGTTCATCGGTACTGCGGGCTTACTCATCCTGGCGTTGTGGCAGGCATTAACGTTCCATCTGAACAAGCGTACGCACAAGATCTTCGTGGATGAACTGGACCGCCTGAAAGCAAACGGTTCTCCCCAGCTGGTTTCCGCCGAAGCACGCCGTGTGGTGGAAGATTTGACGGGGTATTCCTACGACAGGCTGTGCCGTGAGCCCGCTGGCCGTTCAGGCGCAGAACCGGCGCGTAATCTTGTGTGACGTTGGTATATATCTTTTTGAAAGATGTCACACAACTTAATTTTGATATCACACCAGTTAGCGCAAAGTTAATGTAAATCAATGTTCCGCTGAACATAACCCGTATGGTGGTGGGCAAGGCACCAGGGGGTTACTGCCATTCTGGCTGGTGTAGTCAACATGCGCGGCCGCGCGCCAACGTGCGGTCGCAGAACTCAGCTTCATTAATTAAACGAGTCTCAACCATGGAAAACCGATTATTACAGGCGAAAGCGACGCTGCCTCAGTACGATCGCGGCAGCCTCCAGGCACGCATTGTTCATTTAGGGTTTGGCGCGTTCCACCGTGCACACCAGGCGGTGTACGCCGATATTCTGGCCGCTGAACACGGCAGCGACTGGGGTTACACAGAAGTGAACCTGATTGGTGGCGAACAGCAGATTGCCGATCTGAACGCGCAGGATAACCTCTATACCGTGGCCGAAATGTCGGCGGACGCATGGACATCACGGGTCGTCGGTGTGGTCAAAAATGCGCTGCACGCGAAGGTTGACGGGCTGGAGGCCGTACTGGCGGCGATGTGTGAGCCGCAGGTGTCGATTGTGTCGCTCACCATCACCGAAAAAGGCTACTGCCACTCACCGGCCACGGGCAAACTGATGCTCGATCATCCATTGATTGCGGCCGACCTGCAAAACCCGCATCAGCCTAAATCTGCGCCGGGTGTGGTGGTTGAAGCGCTGGCGCGACGCAAAGCGGCGGGGCTGCCTGCCTTTAGCGTTATGTCCTGTGACAACATGCCGGAGAACGGCCACGTTATGCGCAATGTCACCTGTGCCTATGCCCGCGCGGTCGACGCGGAGCTGGCCGCGTGGATTGAGGCCAACGTCACCTTCCCGTCAACCATGGTGGATCGTATTGTGCCTGCGGTGACGCCGGAAACGCTGGATAAAATCGAACAGCTGACCGGCGTACGCGATCCGGCGGGCGTGGCCTGCGAGCCGTTCCGTCAGTGGGTGATTGAAGATAACTTTGTCGCCGGACGTCCGCAGTGGGAAAAGGCGGGGGCGGAGCTGGTGGCCGACGTTATTCCGTTTGAAGAGATGAAGCTGCGGATGCTCAACGGCAGCCATTCTTTCCTGGCCTACCTTGGCTATCTGGCGGGTTATCAGCACATTAACGACTGTATGGAAGATGAACACTACCGTCGTGCCGCCCACGCGCTGATGCTGAAAGAGCAGGCGCCGACGCTGAAAGTAAAAGGGGTTGATTTAGGCCACTATGCCGATCTACTGATAGCGCGCTACAGCAACCCGGCCCTGCGCCACCGGACCTGGCAAATCGCGATGGACGGCAGCCAGAAACTTCCGCAGCGTATGCTCGATTCCGTGCGCTGGCACCTGGTGCATCAGAAACCTTTCCCACTGCTGGCGCTGGGTGTGGCGGGCTGGATGCGCTATGTCGGCGGGGTGGATGAACAGGGGAACACCATCGACGTGAGCGATCCTCAGCTGGCGGTGATTCAGGCCGCGGTCAACGGGAGCGCGGAAGGGGAAAGTCGGGTGAAAGCCCTGCTGGGCATTGAAGCCATCTTCGGTAAGGAACTGCCGCACGACACGTGCTTTGTGGAGGCGGTCATGACGGCGTATCAGACCCTTCTGCAAAAGGGCGCGAAAGCCACAGTTGCGCAGTACGCGGCACAGCTGTAATTCAGTCATGCCGCCGTTCGCGGCGGCATGATGTCGCACCGGTTAGTGCATACCCAGGCGAATCAGTTCAATCGGTTCGAACTTACCTTCACATCCTTCCACTTCCACCGTTTTGCTGCGACGTACCTGCGCGGCATCCAGTCCCTCGCTGTGGATCGCTTTAATTACCCCGGTATGCCCGGTGCCGTTAATCATTACGCGGCTGCCGGTGGTAATTGCATTACGGTTACGGTCGTAAGTCATCATGGTATTTTCTCCTCGCTAACACATCCGTTACGGCGCTATTTCAGGTTGTGCCGTCCACGGGGCACTATAAATACGCCTCTCTGGACATCATTTTTTTGTTTTTGATCAAACTCACACTTTTTTCTTCATTTCGGCAGGGCGATGACGGTTCACGACGGTAATTTACAAAGCGGACAGTTATTTTCTTTAATTGATAATTTCAACCAGTGAGCGTTTAAGTCTGGTTTATATTCCTGATGGCACTCTGGATGCAGTAAATAACGTTTCCTGGAAATAAGGAGTCAGGCTTATGTATAAGAAAATCTTGATGCCTGTTGATGTGTTTGAAATGAATTTAAGCGATAAGGCGGTGCGGCACGCGGCCAACCTGGCGAAGGCTGAAGGTGCATCGATAACCCTGGTCAACATTCTGCCCAACAGCAGCCGTTCGTTACTGCGCGGATTCAATGCAGATATCAGGAAGTTTGAAGAGTATATGACCGCGGAATCCAGCAAAAAGATGAAGGAGTTAACGCGTCTCTTCGATCTCTCCCCGGAGGACATTGATTGTGAGGTGCGTTTCGGCAACGTGCGCGATGAAATTATCAGGATGAGCAAAGAAGGGGAATATGACGTGATTGTTATCGGTTCAAAAAACCCGACTATCACCACGCATCTGCTGGGTTCAAATGCGGAATCTATCCTGCGCTACGCCACTATTCCGGTCCTGGTTGTACGCTAATCTCTCCGCCGCGCCGAAAGGGTGCGGCGAATTTAATCTTCGCTAAACCACTCGCTGTTTTCCTGCCGAATAAGCTGCACGGATTCGCTGATCTCCTGCAGATGGACGGTCATCGCTTTTTCCACACCGTCAGGGTCGCGTTTTTCCAGCGCGCTGAAAATATCATAATGCTGTCGAAGCAACATTTCCGGTGGCGAGACGTGGTCAAGACTCATATAACGCACACGGTCGATCGTGGCTTTAATGTTTTCAATGGTATCCCAGGCCAGCTGACAATCGGCAATTTGCGCCAGCTTCTGGTGAAACTCATCATCGAGCTGAAAGAAGTCGTTAAGCTGTTTGCGGTCGATGGCAATACGCTGCTGATGCAGGTTTTGCTCCAGCCAGTAACACTGGTTGTCATTCATCAGCGTGGCCGCACGCCGGGCCACCGCGCACTCAATGGCCTGACGGACAAAACAGCCGTTACGGACCTGAGAAAGCGATATTTTATTCACATAGCTGCCGCGCTGCGGGCGGATCTGAATCAGGCCGTTTTCAGCAAGCTTGATAAACGCCTCACGTACGGGCTGACGGGAAACGTCAAAACGCACGGATACCTCTTTTTCTGAAAGCGGGGTACCAGGCGGGATCAGGCAATGCACAATATCACGACGTAATATGCGATAGATTTGCTGGTTAACGGGCTGGGTGGGATTGAGTTGCGATTCAGCGGCCATGAGTTGTCATTTCTCAGAGAGTTAGCCTGAACATACTACCATTCTTTTATACCCTGATACAGACCCGGCCCGCAGGCCGGGAAGGGCAGAGTCAGCCACGATGAACGTTAAGTCCGGCAAAGCTCTGGCTGACAGGCATCATCTCTACGGTGTTGATATTGACGTGGTTTGGCAGCGTCGCGACCCACCAGACCGCTTCGGTGACATCTTCCGGCGTCAGCGCGTTGGCTTTTTCGTAGGTTTTATCTGCTTTCGCGTCATCGCCTTTGAAACGCACGTTGGAGAACTCGGTACCGCCCACCAGGCCCGGCTCGATATCCGTGACGCGAATGGCGGTGCCGTGCAGATCGGTACGCAGGTTCAGGCTGAACTGACGCACGAACGCTTTTGTCGCACCATAGACGTTGCCGCCCGCATACGGCCAGCTTCCGGCGGTCGAGCCGATATTGATAATGTGGCCGCGATTGCGCTCCACCATGCCTGGCAGCACGGCGCGGGTCATATACACCAGCCCTTTGTTGTTGGTGTCGATCATGTTTTCCCAGTCTTCCACGCTGGCTTTGTGCGCGGGCTCCATACCCAGCGCCAGACCGGCGTTGTTGACCAGCACGTCAATGGCACGCCACTGCGCGGGGAGGTTGGCAATCATCTCTTCAATGGCGGCGCGGTTGCGTACATCAAGCTGCGCGGTCAGGATATTGTCACCCAACTCTTCTTTCAGCTCCTGCAGACGCTCCTGACGGCGACCGGTGGCAATCACCTTGTGGCCGTTGGCGACGAAGCGACGCGTGATGCATTCACCAAAACCTGCCGTTGCCCCGGTAACTAAAATAATCATCTCACTGTTCCTCAACGCTTTTTGTGTTGTACTAACATAGCACGCCCTGAGAGGGTGCGTTAAGGCATCATTTGTATGACCGCATTGCGGTCAATGGCGGCCTGGCCTACTCTGGGAAAGTTAACCGTTATCAGGAGTAAAAGATGTCAACCCGTAACCCTTTTTTTGACATTAGCCTGCTGCCTTATCAGGCCCCGCGTTTTGATGAAATCAACGACAGCCACTATCGCCCGGCATTTGATGAGGCCATACGCCAGAAGCGGGCAGATATTGATGCCATCGTCGCGCAAAAGGCAGCACCCGATTTTGATAATACGGTACTGGCGCTGGAGAAAAGCGGTGCCATGCTCGCGCGCGTCAGCAGTATTTTCTTTGCCATGACGTCGGCGCACACCAATGCCCGCCTACAGGAGCTGGAAGAACAGCTCTCAACCGAGCTGGCCGCGCTGGCCAATGATATCTGGCTCAACGACACGTTATTTTCCCGCGTGGAGAGCGTCTGGCAGGATCGTGAGGCGCTGGATGCTGAGTCCCGCAGATTGGTCGAGGTGACGCACCAGCGCTTCGTGCTGGCCGGGGCGCGACTGAACGACGCTGAAAAAGCTGAACTGAAAGACCTGAACACACAAGTCGCCTCACTGATCAGCCAGTTCAACCAGCGACTGCTGGCCGCAGATAAGGCGGGCGGGCTGGTGGTGGATTATGTTCACCAGCTTGAGGGGTTAAGCGCAGAGGAGATCGCCACGGCTGCTCAGGCCGCCGCCGATAAAGGGCTGAAGGATCGCTGGCTAATCCCCCTCCTGAACACCACCCAACAACCTGCGCTTTCACTGCTTCGCAATCGACAGACCCGTGAAAACCTGTTCAACGCAGGCTGGCTGCGTACGCAGAAAGGCGATGAAAATGATACCCGCGAGTTGATCCTTCGTCTCACGGCATTGCGTGCGCGCCAGGCGCAGCTTTTGGGCTTTGACGACTTTGCGAGCTGGAGCATCGCCGACCAGATGGCAAAAACGCCGGAGGCCGCACTGACCTTTATGCGTGGAATTGTCCCTGCGGCGCGCACCCGTGCGGTGCAGGAACAAGCCGATATCCAGAAAGTCATTGATGATGAGCAGGGCGGCTTCACCGTGCAGGCCTGGGACTGGGCCTTTTATGCCGAGCGTGTGCGTCAGGCGAAATATGCCCTGGATGAGTCGCAAATTAAGCCGTATTTTGCGCTCAATAACGTACTGCATGATGGCGTATTCTGGACGGCCAGCCAGCTGTTTGGCATCCGCTTCGTCGAGCGCTTCGATATTCCGGTGTATCACCCGGACGTCCGCGTGTGGGAAATTTTCGACCACACCGGAGAAGGCATGGCGCTGTTCTACGGCGATTTCTTCGCCCGCGATTCGAAACAGGGCGGAGCGTGGATGGGGAATTTCGTCGAGCAATCATATGAATTTGCCTCCCGTCCGGTTATCTACAACGTGTGTAACTATCAAAAACCCAGCCACGGAGGCGCCGCGCTGCTCTCCTGGGATGATGTAATAACCCTGTTCCACGAATTTGGTCATACGCTGCACGGCCTGTTTGCCAGTCAGCGCTACGCCACGCTGTCCGGGACCAATACCCCGCGTGATTTTGTTGAGTTCCCGTCGCAAATCAATGAGCACTGGGCCAGCCACCCGCAGGTATTTACCCACTATGCCCGCCATTACGAGACCGGCGAACCGATGCCGGACGCGCTGCGCGAAAGCATGCTCAACGCAACGCATTTCAATAAAGGCTATGACATGACGGAAACGCTCAGCGCCGCGCTGCTGGACATGAACTGGCACGGCATTCGTGAGGCCGTTTCGAGCGTAGAGGAATTTGAAAAAGCAGCGTTGGAAAAAGAGGGGCTGGATCTGCCCGCCGTACCGCCACGTTATCGCAGCAGCTACTTCGCGCATATTTTCGGCGGCGGCTATGCGGCAGGTTATTACGCCTACCTGTGGACGCAAATGCTGGCGGACGATGGCTATCAGTGGTTTGTCGAGCAGGGCGGTTTAACCCGCGAGAATGGGCAAAAATTCCGTGAGGCGATTCTGTCGCGCGGGAACAGCACGGATTTAGCTGAACTGTACCGAAACTGGCGCGGGCACGATCCGAAGATTGAGCCGATGCTGGAGAATCGCGGGCTGAGCGAGTAGCGTCAATTTTGGCTTAAACAGGACCGGGCGGAAGCCCGGTTTTTTTGTCCAATTTTTCTTCTCGAAAACGCCTCTAATTTTGCTCCGCACTGGCGAAGCAGCTAAAGCTGAGGATTTCGTCTGGTATGCAACAAATTTCCAATAACATGCACAAGTAGATTTTGTCGTGTGGTCAAACTCTGGTAGGATTAATCTTAATTTTTTACTGATGGAACAGGAACATGAAGAAAATTGTTGGTGTGTTATTACTTTCTTGCTTACTCGTCGGGTGCGATAAACCCAAAATTGATTCTTCAACTGATGCTGCAATGAAATCCTCGATAGCCAAAGTCAGAGATTCACTTCCGGAAAATAAACGGGAGGAATTCGATAGCGCCTTAAAGGTTGTGGCATTCAGTAACATCAATATGGCTGACCTGATGCGTTCCACTTCAAATAATGATAACGAAGAGATAAGCAAAAAGATGCGCGAAAGCCTGTCTGGTAAGACGGGTGAAGAAATAATCTCTTACGCACAGCAAGTCACTGCTGAGAGAGAGATGAAGTTAAAAGAAAAGATGACTCAGGAAATCAAAGCGCTGGAACAGAAAAAAGCTGACGCCGACGTGGCTAAAAAAGAGTTGATGAAAATCCAGGTTTTATCATCCAGATTTACCATGGAGCCTGAGCAAGACGGTAAGCCACAACCCGTAATTAGACTGGTTGTTAAAAATAATACTGATACCGTTATCTCCAGAGCGTACCTGCACGGAGTGATGGCAAGCGAGGGATACTCAGTACCATGGCTGGTAAGTAATTTTTTCTATGATATTCCTGAGGGGCTTAAGCCAAATGAAGAAGCCACATGGGCCATTGCCCCCCCTAAGAATTCTGAATGGGGTGTACTTTATGCCCCAAAAGACGCTGTTTTGACTGTGACACTCGTAAGAGTGGACGGTACTGATAATCAGATGTTGTATGATGCAACAATTTTCACTGAGGAAGATAACAGCAGGCTTGAAGAGTTGAAGAAAAAAATCTCTGATCTTTAAAGACTAACCGACCCGCCAACCGGCGGGTTTTTTATGCGTTGAGGAAAGGTGGCGTTGCAAACGGCGCATCGGTGTGGGGATCGGCTTCGCTGATAACTATGACTTTATGTTTCCGAGGGGCATAAAATCGTTTTAAACAGCCTAATTAAAGATATCTATTTTTTTTGACTTGAACACAAACACAATATTCATCAGTTTCGCTAACCCCTTATTAAACATTCTTATTATTGCAAAAACGAGTAAAATAAAGAATGACGCGCGGGATTTAACGGGTTATAAACTTTACCTCTCTTAACACTTTTGTAACGTCATTGAGGTAAACCCGTGAAGCAGGTTGGCATTGTTGGTTGGCGCGGTATGGTTGGGTCAGTATTGCTGCAACGTATGGTCGAAGAAAATGATTTTAATGATATTGCAGCCAGTTTTTTTAGTACGTCTTCTGTTGGGGCACCTGGGCCTGTCATTAATGGTGTCCGTTCGGTACTTAAAGATGCGTATTCACTGGATGCGCTGGCGGAAATGGATATCATCATTACCTGCCAGGGCGGTGAATAT
Source organism: Enterobacter sp. T1-1 (assembly GCF_000710795.1). Taxonomy (NCBI): domain Bacteria; kingdom Pseudomonadati; phylum Pseudomonadota; class Gammaproteobacteria; order Enterobacterales; family Enterobacteriaceae; genus Enterobacter; species Enterobacter sp. T1-1. Next base: position 146,677 of record NZ_JALW01000028.1, read on the forward strand.
ACAAAATCGATGTATCAATCATTAATTGATCATGGTTGGGAAGGTTACTGGATCGATGCCGCATCAGCGCTGCGAATGGACGAAAGAGCCTGTATCATCCTGGATCCTGTGAACCGTGAAAATATCGATGATTCCATCAAAAAGGGAGGTAAACTTTTTGTAGGCGGAAACTGTTCAATCACCTTAAGCCTGATGGGGCTCGCCGGTTTGATCAAGGCCGATCTCATTGAATGGATGAGCGTGATGACCTATCAATCAGCTTCGGGGGCGGGTGCAAAGCATGTCCGCGAGTTGATCGCCCAAAGTGCATTTGTCACCCGAAATTTAACCCCCGATGAGCTGGAAAACCCAGGCTCGGTGCTTCCTCTGGTCAATAAAGTCAGCGAACTGATTAACAGCAGTGACTTGCCTGTTGAGAATTTTGGCGCGCCGCTGATGGGGAGCATCATTCCCTGGATTGATAGCGACCTGGGGGATGGCAATAGCCGCGAAGAGTGGAAGGGTGAAGCAGAAACAAATAAAATCCTTGGCCTGAAAAAAGGCACCATCCCGGTTAATGGTCTGTGCATTCGTGTTGGTGTAATCAGGTGCCATAGTGCGGCCATTACAATGAAACTCAAACGCGAAGTGGATGAAGCTGAATTTGCTAAAATGGTAAGCGACGCTCATCCCTGGGTAAAATACGTCCCTAATAATAAAGAGGCCAGCGTCAGCCTGCTTACTCCCGCACATATTAGCGGCACGCTTAAGGTTGGCGTAGGGCGTTATAAAAAAATGGCGCTAAATAATGAACCTGTTTATTCGGTATTGACCGTTGGGGATCAACTATTATGGGGGGCAGCGGAACCATTACGCCGCATGCTTAATATTCTGCTTAACAGAATATAATGGGTTTAGACCTGTAATTCATTATTAGCTGAAAACAGAACCGGGCGGACAGCCCGGTTTTTTATGCGCGTTAATGCGGAATAATTTGATCTGGGTTAAAAAAATAAACAATGTTTTGCTTAAGGAGGCTTCGCTATAAAAATTTGTGTTTTTTTGCCGATAACTGTGGATAGCACAAAAATGACGTAATAGCAGTTAAGAAGGCGAAGAATGACCATACCTCAGAAGACCCCTGGCTTTACGGATAGCGAGCATTCTAAAGGACTGATAAATAAAACGTTTACCTATATTGTTACCTTGTTGATAGGTATTTTCATCGCAGCGATAGTGTCATTGCTGATCATTAAAAACAATGTTAATAAAATCAGCGATAAACATGACGAGTTTTTGTTAAGGCAAGCATTAGACGCCCGCCAGGAAAACATGCGCAGCCATTTGAAAGATAATGCTGAGTGGGGAGATGCTTACAAACATCTTCATCAAAAAACTGACCTGAACTGGGCATGGGATAAGCAGAATCTGGGCAAGTCTCTGTATGATAACTTTGGCTACGAAGGCGTGTTTGTGCTGTCCCCGGAGGGAACCACCCGTTACAGCGTGCTTGACGGGAAACTGAAGCACGAAGAGCTGGAACGCTGGTTAGATCAATCCACCATAGACCATTTACTCAGTGAGACGGGCAGTAAAAATGGACTGCCGGTCTCCATGCTCACGCTTATCCATTCCGTCCCCGCCATAGTTTCTGCGGCATGGATAACGACGGGAGATGATACCAGCGTGCAGTCGTTGCCCGGTAAGCCATCAACCATGTTGTTTATCGACACCTTAACGGCTAAGAAACTGGTTGCGATTGGGCACGATGCAGGGATCGAAAACGTCCGCGCGGTCTCTTCTGACGCCCTTGCTGAGACAGACAGTCTGACAGCATTAACGTTACGTACCCAGAATGGCCCAGTCCACATTATCTGGGACACAGAAAACCCTGGCCAGGCATTGATCATTTATTTTTTACCCTTGCTCATTCTGTCTGTTCTTCTGACCCTCGCGCTGACGGCGATCCTGATGCGTCATATTTTGCATAAGGCAAAAATTCATGACGAAAATATCTTTCTCCTTGAGCAGGCTCGGTTAAATCTGATTACCAGTGAAAAACGCTTCAGGGATGTCAGTGAAACCACCAGTGACTGGTTCTGGGAAACGGATTTATCGTTAACGATCACCTGGCTATCAGGGCGTTTTACGACTGTCACGGGCTATGACGAGAGTCAGTGGCTGGGACGCAAGCTGGATGCGCTTTTTCCTTCGACAAACGGTTTATTAAATACATGCGTCAGGCGGCGTGAGTTATCGGGGCGCTTTGAATTTAAGAACTGCCCGTACACTAACGCTCAACGGTCAACTTCGTACTGCACACTTCTGGCAAAATTTTCTGCTCAGCCTGATGGCACGGTGGTTTTACGGGGGGCGGCATCGGATGTTTCTCTGGAAGTGGAAGCCACCAAACGTGTTGAATTCCTGTCACGCCATGACGAATTAACGGGCCTTCCCAACCGGTATCATATTAAGGAGTTCCTCACAGGACAGTTGGCTAAAGAGGATATCCACAATTCTCCCTTTGCCATGATTTGCCTTGATTTGGACAAGTTTAAACCCGTGAATGATATTTTCGGCCACTCAACGGGCGATGCCCTGCTTGGCGAGGTTGCCTTACGGCTTAAACAATGTGTTCGTCGCGGTGATTTTGTCGCCCGACAGGGCGGGGACGAATTTATGCTGCTTCTCGACAACACCCGGCACCTGGACCACATAGAAGAGGTGTGTTATCGCATCGTGCAAGAACTCAACCGCCCGTTCACCATTGATGGCAATGATGTGACCATCGGCGTCAGCATGGGCATTGCTCTGGCTCCCCAGGACAGTACCAGTGCAAACGACCTTTTACGCTATGCTGATATTGCGCTTTATCAGGCTAAACAATCCGGTCGAAACCGATGGGTCTATTATCGTCAGGATATGTCGGAAAAGCTGACCGAGCGCAGAAAGCTGGAATTAGCGCTGAAGACCGCAATTCGGGAAGACCAGCTCTATCTGGTTTATCAGCCGCGTTATAACCTCAGACATTCACGCATCGACGCCGTAGAAGCCCTGGTTCGCTGGCAGCATCCTGAACGCGGAAACATGATGCCCGATCAGTTTATTCCACTCGCTGAAGAAACGGGGCTCATCATCAACCTCAGCAACTGGGTCATTCGTAAGGCCTGTACAGAGACGCATGAAAAACTGCCGGGGCTTTCGGTTTCAGTCAATATTTCAGCCATTGAATTCCAGGCAAGCGATCTCGCCGAAAGAATAAAAGCTATTCTTGATGAAACCGGGCTTGAGCCTACCCGGCTGGAAATAGAGGTGACTGAAAATGTCACGCTCTCTAATCCAGAGAAAACGTTGCAGACCATGATGGCCCTGAAAAAAATGGGGGTGCGTATTCTGATTGATGATTTCGGTACCGGCTATGCCTCTCTGAGCTATCTGCGGAAGTTCCAGTTTGATGGCTTAAAGCTCGATAAAAGCTTTATTTTTTCTTTAGGGGATTCGACACAGAACCAGTCGGTGGTCGAGAAGATCATCGATCTGGGTAAAGCCTATTCCATGGAGGTCACCGCAGAAGGTGTCGAAACCGTAGAACAATTGTCGTTCCTGAAGAAAAATAAGTGTGACGAAGTCCAGGGATATTTACTCGGCAAACCGGCGGCGATTGCAGATTTAAATCTAAAAACCAACCACGTAATTTATTAAGGGTACATGCTGCTTGCCTGGGCCTGCTGATCCGGTAGGCCGGGTAAGCGCAGCGTTACCCGGCGTGCCTATAATCAAATCGCGTAGTTTTCGCTCTGACGTCTGGCTGATAAACTCGGCTCAACGTTTTGATTTCCGGGCGAACTTGAGATTCAGGCCGCCGCTAACCGAGCCAGCCATCCCGACAAAAGGCAGGAAGTATGTCTCTTCGTTCACTGCGGGCGTTGTGCCTGACGAGTTTTTTTATCGCTGACGTCCGTGACGGTCTCGGTCCTTTTCTCGGTATCTTCCTGACGCAGCGGCACTGGACGCCGGATGACATCGGCTTGCTGATGACCGCCGGAGGTCTGGCAGGACTTCTGGCCACGCTGCCGGCGGGGTTCATCACCGACACCACCAAAAACAAACGTTCCGTTCTGGCGCTGCTCTGTTTACTGATCACCCTGAGTACGCTGCTGCTCTGGTTTAGCCAGCAGAGTGGCGTTGTCGCGCTCTCGCAAATTGTCACCGGGATCTGCGCGGCGTTCGTGGGGCAGCTTATCACCGGGATCACTCTGGGGCTGACGGGGCAGAGCGGGTTTAGCGCGCAGATGGGCAAAAATGAGGCGTTCAATCACGGTGGAAATTTCCTCACGGCACTGATCGCCGGGTGCATTGCGTGGTACTGGGGCATTGGGGGCATCTTCCTGCTGATGACCTGTACAACGCTGTTAACGCTCTGTTCGCTGCTGGCGATACGCAACAAGGATATCGACAACGAGGCGGCGCGCGGCCTGAACGCGTCAGAACATCAGCCGGTGCCGGGTTTCGCCGTACTGATGAAAAACAGAGCCCTGTTCGTGACCGGGCTGACGCTGCTGCTGTTCCATCTGGCGAATGCGGCCCTGTTGCCGATGCTCAGCATGCGGGTCGCTGCCGCACCGGCCAGCGTTAATCCCGGCGTGTTTGCTGCGGCGACGGTGATTATTTCGCAGGCGGTGATGATCCCGGTGGCTATCCTGGCCTCCAGGAGAATCGAACGCGATGGTTACTGGCGTTTAATTATGCTGGCGCTGTTAATCATGCCGGTACGCGCGGCGCTGGCTGCGTCTACCGATGCACCGTTTATGATGATCCCGGTACAAATTCTTGATGGTCTTGCCGCCGGGATCCTGGGCGTGGTGGTGCCGTCATTTATCGTGGTGCTTTTGCGTGGGAGCGGGCACGTTAATGCCGGGCAGAGCGTGGTCATGCTGATGCAGGGGGTTGGCGCATCGATGAGCCCTGCCTTAACCGGGACGATCGCCGGACACTACTCTTTTGCGACGGCCTTCAGTGTGCTGAGCGTTATTGCCCTGGCGGCGGTCCTGCTCTGGTGGCGTTTCCCGAACCGGACCTGGCAGACCGATAACGCCCCGGACGGGGCGTAGCGTATGTGCCGGGCGCAACCGCCACCCGGCATGCCAGGCTTAGACTATCTCGTTAGGACACGCTTCGCCGTTTTCCAGCTGCTGTAAATTCCCCAGCGTGGTTTCGGAAATGCTGATCAGCGCCTCAGCGGTCAGGAACGCCTGGTGCCCGGTAAACAACACGTTATGGCAGGCTGACAGGCGACGGAACACGTCGTCCTGAATGACGTCGTTAGACTTGTCTTCAAAGAACAGATCGCGTTCGTTCTCATACACGTCCATCCCCAGCGCGCCAATTTTCTGGGTTTTCAGTGCTTCAATTGCCGCCTGAGAGTCAATTAACCCGCCGCGGCTGGTGTTGATGATCATCACGCCGTCTTTCATCTGCTCAAACGCGGTCTGATTTAACAGGTGGTAGTTTTCCGGTGTGAGCGGGCAGTGCAGGGAGATCACGTCAGACTGGGAGAACAGGGTCGGGAGATCGACATATTCCACGCCCAGCTCCAGCGCGGCGGCGCTTGGGTACGGGTCAAACGCCAGCAGGCGCATACCAAAGCCTTTCAGAATGCGCAGGGCGGCCACGCCGATTTTACCGGTACCGATCACGCCTGCGGTTTTACCGTACATGGTAAAGCCGGTCAGTCCTTCCAGCGAGAAGTTCGCATCGCGGGTACGCTGATAAGCGCGGTGAATACGACGGTTCAGGGACATCATCATACCCACAGCATGTTCCGCGACCGCTTCCGGGGAGTAGGCCGGAACGCGAACCACCTTCAGCCCCAGCTCTTTCGCCGCATCAAGATCGACGTTATTGAAGCCAGCGCATCGCAGGGCGATATACTTTACGCCGTGCTTTTTCAGCTCTTCCAGTACCGGACGACTACCGTCATCGTTCACGAAGATGCAGACGCCTTCACAGCCGTGCGCCGTTTTAGCGGTTTTTTCGGTCAGCAGAAAGTCGAAAAATTCAAGATCGAACCCGTAAGCCTCGTTAACATGTTGCAGATACTTTTTGTCGTACTGCTTTGTGCTATATACCGCGAGTTTCATAAGACTTTCTCCAGTGATTTTACATCCACGTTAGCATGATTAAAATAATCTTACAATTTCTAAAATATTATTTAAATCAATAAGTTCTATCAATTATTTTAGAACATGTGAGGTTGCTAACTCCATGATATTCTTACTCCCGGACGTTACTGGGGTAAATGTAGCCAGGGACAACCAAAGGACAAATACATGGAGTTTGGCACTGCACACGATCGGGTCTTATGGATAAAGGATGGCAACAGGCTTCTAAAACAGCAATAACCCGTTGCAGTGTGACAGGTTGGCAGATGTATCAGATAGCAGAAGGGAATTGATTATGTCGCAAGAATTTGAGTTGTCATTAACCCCACCCATTTGGCCTGCCTTATGCTATTTCATTGTATCAATAGTCGTTTTCCTGTTGCTGTATGTGGGGAAGCTGAAGGTGAATGGACTTGGTAAATACCCTCTGTTCATTGTTTATACGTTGTTCGTGATCGGCATGGCCGCAGTACAAATAAACATCTTTGCGAATGGTTATGAGTTTGTGCACGGATTTTTACGTATCGATTTTGATCCTTATCGGTATGACTCGGTCTACTGGGGTTCGCTGATTTTCTCGCTCCTGTATTTGCTGGCTCTGCCACGTAACCGCTACTAACAGGGTTCATTTACTCTGAAATTTTGTCTCGCCTGATGCGTAACCTCTTGAATCTCATTTGACTTCTTCAGGTTGCGCAAAATGAAAAATTTCCCCCAGCGGGGCAGTGCATCTATCCTTATATCGGGCATTTACTTCAACTCACTTGCTAAACATGCGACAATGATCGGCACTGTCGGCTTAATTCTCTCGCTAAATCAGGATATTAACTGCCCATGAAGGGTAAATACAAAGCCGCGATTGCGCTCTTATTGCTGTTGATTTTATTGCCGCTGACGCTGCTGATGACGCTCGCCCAGTGGGTACCGACCCTCGCCGGTATCTGGTTGCCTGTCGGTACACGTATCGCCTTTGAGGAAAGCCCCAAACTGACCCGTCACGCGCTGGTGATCCCCAATCTGCGCTATCTGGTTGAGGATTGCGAGATTGCCAGGGTTGAAAACGCCACGCTGTCGCACCCCAGCCGCTGGAATCTGGATATTGGTGCGCTTGAACTTAACACGGTGTGCCTCAGTAAAATTCCCCAGTCTGCCCCCTCAACCGTTGCGCCAAAAACCCTGGCACAGTGGCAGTCGGTGCTGCCTAATACCTGGCTCACTATCCGCCGTCTTACCCTGTCTCCCTGGCAACAGTGGGAAGGGGAACTGCATGCCTCACTGACGCCTGCGGTACAGGCGGTGACCTACAACGGTGAGCAGGTCACTTTCAAAGGGCAGCTACGCGGCCAGACTCTCTCGGTCAGTCAGCTTGATGTACAACTCCCCGGCCAGGTGCCGCCCGTAAAACTGGTGGGTGAGTTTACCCTGCCGCTGGTGCCGGATGGCGTGCCGGTGAAAGGCCATGCGGTCGCGACTTTTAACGTGCCACAGCTCACCTCGCTGGTCGATGCCGATCTGGACTGGGAGGAGAATCAGGGGCAACTGCTGGTGATGGCGCGGGACAACCCCGATCCGCTGCTCGATTTACCGTGGCAGATCACGGCACAACAGCTGAATATCAGCGACGGGCGCTGGAACTGGAACCTGTCCGGCATGCCGATGAGCGGCCGCGTGGGTCTCCGGGTGGATAACTGGCAGCAGGGGCTGGAAAAAGCCACCTTTACCGGACGCCTCAATGTTCTGACTCAGGGCGATGCCGGGAAGGGTAACGCCGTGCTGAATCTTGGGCCGGGCAGGCTCAGCCTGGAAAACAGCGACATGCCGCTTCACCTGAGCGGCGAGGCCAAACAGGACGATCTGGTGCTTTACGCCAGACTCCCGGCCAGACTGACCGGCAGCCTGAACGATCCGCAGCTTGCCTTTGAGCCGGGCGCGCTGCTGCGTTCGCGCGGGCGCATTATTGATTCGCTGGATATCGACGAAATTCGCTGGCCGCTGGCGGGCGTGAAGCTCACGCAAAAGGGCGTGGATGGTCGTCTGCAGGCGATTCTGCGCGCCCATGAGAACGAGATGGGGGATTTTGAACTCCACCTGGACGGTCAGGCCAACGACTTTTTACCCGATAACGGCCTCTGGCAGTGGCGTTACTGGGGCAAAGGTGGCTTTACGCCAATGAACGCGCGCTGGGATGTGGCCGGAAAAGGCGAATGGCGCGACAAACTCATCGAGCTGACCGCGCTCTCAACCGGCTTTGACAAGCTGCAGTACGGCACCATGGAAGTCAGTAAACCGCGTCTGGTGCTGGATAAACCGGTACGCTGGGTTCGTGACCCTGTCACGCCGACATTTAGCGGTGCGCTGTCGCTCAATGCCGGAGAGACCCGTTTTGCGGGCGGCAGCGTGTTGCCCCCGTCGGTGCTGACCTTCAGCGTTGACGGAACAGACCCGACGATATTCCAGTTTAAAGGCGATCTGCATGCCGAGGCCATCGGCCCGGTGCAGGTTAACGGTCGCTGGGACGGGGAACGCCTTCGCGGTCAGGCCTGGTGGCCAAAACAATCCCTTACCGTGTTCCAGCCACTGATCCCGCCAGACTGGAAAATGACGCTGCGCGACGGTGAGCTCTATGCGCAGGTGGCCTTCTCTGCCGCTGCCGATCAGGGCTTTGAAGCTGGCGGCCACGGTGTACTGAAATCCGGTAGCGCCTGGATGCCAGACAACCAGATCAACGGTGTGGATTTTGTGCTGCCGTTCCGTTTTAGCGAGGGCACCTGGTCGCTGGGTACGCGCGGCCCCGTTACGCTGCGTATTGGCGAAGTGGAAAACCTGGTGACCGCGCGCAACATTACCGCAGACCTGCAGGGTGACTATCCGTGGAGCGAGGAAAACCCGCTGCTGCTGACCAACGTCAAGGTGGAGACCCTCGGCGGGAAAATCACCATGCAGCAGCTCAGAATGCCGCAGCATGACCCGGCGCTGCTGCGCGTGGACAACATCTCCTCCAGCGAGCTGATCAGCGCCATTAATCCGAAGCAGTTTGCCCTGTCTGGCCCGGTAAGCGGGGCGCTACCGTTCTGGCTGGACAATGAAAAATGGATCATTAAAGATGGCTGGCTAACCAATCCGGGGCCGATGACGCTGCGTATTGATAAAGACACCGCTGATGCCATCGTCAACGATAATATGGTTGCAGGAGCAGCGATTAACTGGCTCCGCTATATGGAAATTTCACAGTCGTGGACAAGACTCAATTTAGATAATCTGGGTGAATTAACCATGCAGGCGACCCTCAAAGGCACCAGTCGGGTTGATGGCAAAAGCAGCTCCGTGAATCTTAACTACACCCATGACGAGAACGTCTTTACTCTCTGGCGTAGCCTGCGCTTTGGAGACAATCTACAAACCTGGTTTGAGCAACACGCGGCGCTACCTGGTATCCGCAGTTCGACTGGCAAGGAAAGTGAGGAACAACAATGAAAATGAGGGCTGGTGTACTCACCGTCGCCGTTGCCGCGCTCTTGACCGGCTGTACGCCGCGCATTGAAGTCGCTGCGCCGAAGGAGCCGATTACCATCAATATGAACGTCAAAATCGAACATGAGATCCACATTAAAGTCGATAAAGACGTTGAAACCCTGCTGAAATCGCGCAGCGATCTGTTCTGAGGACGCCATGAAACGATTAGCTCTGATGTTACTGGCGCTGGGCATGAACGTGCAGGCGGCAACCCTGACCTTAAACGAGGCCCGGGCGCAGGGGCGGGTCGGGGAAACCCTGAGTGGGTATCTTGCCCCGGTGAAACAAGACCCCGAAACGCTGGCGCTGGTGAGCCGCATCAACGCGGCGCGTACGGAAAGCTACCAGAAGCTGGCGGACAGCAATAACCTGCCGGTTGATGAAGTGGCGAAGATGGCCGGGCAAAAGCTGGTGGCCCGCGCGCAGCCGGGAGAATACGTGAAGGGCATTAACGGAAAATGGCTGAAGAAGTAATCAGCGAAAGCGCTTGCGGTACTCGCCCGGTGAGACGCCAAAACGCTGCTTAAACGCCGTTGAAAAATGGCTATGGTCGGCAAACCCCCAGCTATAGCCAATTCCCGCCAGCTTTTCCTCGTCGCTGGCGGAGCGCAACACCTGCGCACACAGATCCAGCCGACGATTTTTGATGTACTGCGCTACCACCAGCCCCTTATCGGCAAACATGCGGTACAGGCTGCGCACCGACATGCCGCTCTCTGCGGCAATCCATTCCGGACGCAGGGATTCCGACTGAATGTGGTCATCAATCAGCGACAGAACGTTCCTGAACTGGCGCTCCTTACGCGGCTGCACCGCATCGCGCTGCTGAAACGCCGGGCGGAGCAGGCAGATCATCGCTTCCAGCGCGGCTTCGCTCTCCCGGTCACTCAGGTTGGCATTTCCCATACTCTCCAGCAGCAGGCGATGGCTTAGCTGTACGGTTGGCAACGAGCGGGAGAGCGCGAGGGCGCAGCTTACCTCCTGAAAACGACACTGTTGCTCAATAATCTGACGGGGAACCAGCAGGGAAATCTGACGGGATTTTTGCTGCCAGTTGATGGAGCAGGGACGCGCGGCATCAAGAAGCGTAATGTCGCCGGCGTTCAGCACCGCGCGGCGATCGTCCTGCTCAATCTGCGCGCTGCCTTCAAGCTGGAACACGGTATAAAACCAGGCATCATTGCTCTGAGCGATCTCCTGACGGGAGCGGAACAAATTAACCCCGCCTGCGGTGACGGTGCTTAACTTCAGGCTTCGGGCGTAGCTGGTTTCCAGCTCGCCGAAGAATTCCCCCTCTAAAGGACGCGCGTTAAAGCGCCCGCAGACATGGTTAATTTGCGCCAGCCACTGCTGATACCGTTCCTGTTCGCTTACACATGCCATCGTTTATCTCGCTGCGCCATCAATGTATTCGCATTGTTGCATTTGTGTTGCGTTTTGTCAGAGTCATGAGGCTGACTATAGGAAAGAACACTCACCGGTAACAGCGTTATAAGGCGGAATTATCACGAATTGCGGCACCTGTCACAGGTGGCAAAGCGAATGTCACACAGACAAAAGCGGGAATGCGAAAGGCCTCTTAGACTGCAGTAACACCCTGCGAATAATAACGAAGGAGTACCCTATGTCTGAATCACAGGTCGCCATCCAGCCAGGCGTACAGCAGTTTCTGGACCGACATCACGGGCTGTGGATTGAGGGGCGGCAGGCCGCGTCGGAGAGTGAAAAACGGTTGAATATTTATAACCCGGCCACCGGGGAGGTTATCGCCTCTACGGCAGATGCCAGCGTCGATGATGTCGACCGCGCGGTGATGTCCGGCTGGCGAGCCTTTGTCGCCCGCACCTGGGCCGGGAAATTACCGGCAGAGCGTGAGCGCATCCTGCTGCGCTTTGCCGACCTGGTGGAGCAGCACAGCGAGGAGCTGGCCCAGCTTGAAACGCTGGAGCAGGGGAAATCCATCAATATTTCCCGTCTCTTTGAAGTGGGTTGCACCCTGAACTGGATGCGCTATACCGCCGGGCTGACCACCAAAATAACCGGCAAAACGCTCGATCTCTCCATTCCCTTGCCGCAAGGCGCACGCTATCAGGCGTGGACGCGTAAAGAGCCGGTGGGCGTGGTGGCCGGGATTGTGCCGTGGAACTTCCCGCTGATGATCGGCATGTGGAAGGTGATGCCTGCGCTGGCAGCGGGTTGCTCTATCGTCATTAAGCCGTCAGAAACCACGCCGTTGACCATGCTGCGGGTGGCGGAACTGGCGAGCGAAGCCGGTATCCCTGACGGTGTGTTTAACGTGGTGACCGGAAGCGGCGCGGTGTGCGGTGCCGCGCTGACCTCGCATCCGCATATTGCCAAAGTGAGCTTCACCGGCTCCACGGCGACGGGGAAACAGATTGCCCGCGCGGCGGCGGAGACGCTGACCGGCGTGACGCTGGAGCTGGGCGGCAAAAACCCGGCTATCGTGCTGAAAGACGCCGACCCGGCGTGGGTGATTGAGGGGCTGATGACCGGCAGCTTCCTTAATCAGGGCCAGGTCTGCGCCGCGAGCTCGCGTATCTATATAGAAGCGCCGCTTTTTGACACGCTGGTCAGCGGGTTTGAGCAGGCGGTGAAATCCCTGAGCGTGGGGCCGGGCATGTCGCCGGAGGCGTTTATCAACCCGCTGGTGTCCCGCGCTCACTGCGACAAGGTGCAAACCTTCCTGGATGAAGCGAAATCGCGCAATGCGGAGCTGATCACCGGTAACCGTGGCCCGGACGGCAAAGGGTATTACATCTCGCCGACGCTGGTGGTCAACCCGGATCCGGGACTCCGGCTGACCCGCGAAGAGGTATTCGGCCCGGTGGTCAACCTGGTACGCGTAGCCGATGGCGAAGAGGCGCTAACCCTTGCCAACGATACCGAATATGGCCTGACCGCCAGCGTCTGGACGCAGAATATCAGTAAGGCGCTGGAGTATACCGACAGATTGCAGGCGGGCACCGTCTGGGTGAACAGCCATACGCTGATTGACGCCAACCTGCCGTTCGGCGGCATGAAGCAGTCCGGCACCGGACGCGACTTCGGCCCGGACTGGCTGGACGGCTGGTGTGAAACCAAATCGGTGTGCGTGCGCTATTAATAAAAGCAAAAGGCAACCGGGAGGTTGCCTTTTTAGTGTTTGTTCCCTCTCCCGTGGGAGAGGGTCAGGGTGAGGGCATCAGGCCCTGGCGGGCTAGTTTTACAACGACCACCGATCCCGCCCGGCCTCTTTCGCGCGGTACAGCGCCGCATCGGCGCGGGCGATCAGTTCCGGGCCCGCCAGGCCCGGTGCAATTCCAGCAATCCCCATGCTGACAGTCACATGCTCACTCACTTTGGACGCACCGTGCGGTATCGCCGCCGCGCGTAGGCCGTCCTGAATGCGGCGGGCAACCTGCTGTGCAACGTTCTCCGGGCAATTAAACAGGATCACCACAAATTCTTCTCCGCCGTAGCGTGACACCACATCGTCCGGGGTGCGCACGGCCTGCTTTAGCACCTGCGCCACGCGTGTCAGACAGTCGTCACCGGCCTGATGTCCATAGGTATCGTTATAAAGCTTGAAATAATCGATATCCAGCATGATCAGCGAGAAGGCTTTATTCTGCTCAACGGCATTCTCCAGCACCACTTCCATCATCCGGCGATTGGCGGTTTTGGTGAGGGGATCCTGGTGCGCCAGCGCATCGAGCCTGGAGATTAACAGCTGGTTTTGCTGATTCCGCCGCCAGGCCTCGTCAAACCAGCTTAACAGGATAAACCGCCCGCAAAGCATAATCAGCGTGAATACGCTCCAGATGGTGACAAAGCGAAGATTAAGGCCATCATTCAGCACCCAGCTGGCGACCGGCAAGGTGAGCCAGAGCGGGAGCACAAACGAGAGTAATCCCTCCGGGTAAAAATAGAGCGCCGTCAAACCGGAGAGCAATAAAATCACGCACAGCGGCCAGACGTGGGGAAGGTGCAGGGCGGTAATGAACCAGTAACTGCACATCGACCAGAAGGCACTGCAGACAAACAGCACTACGCTTATCCCGGCGATACGGCGCCAGGCCATCAGAATTAATGCAGCGGACAGTATAATAATGCCCAGCATTGAGGCATCGACAATCCGGGTCAGGTGTTGTGAACCGGGGTACAGCACCGCGCTGTTTTCCAGCAGGATGTGGCGCAGCAGGATCATCAGGGCAAAGCTGACGTTTACAAAGGCCAGCCAGGGCAGGTTCATCGCCAGCCCGTGATGCACCATGGCCTGACGTGTAGGCCAGGTGGCTCGTTCGGGGGGGAGGTTTTTTCTTTTTTCCATTTATGATGTTTACCCCGTCCAGGGAGAAAGAGAAATAAAAGCGGGCGGATAAACCGCCCGTAAATCCGCGACGTTACGGCGTCACAATATTAAACCAGAAATCAAACTTATCCATGTAGCCAAGCATGGCATCAAGTTTGGCACTGTCACCGCTGATTTTGACATCGCCACTGTCCTGCGCCTGTTTCAGCGTGATCTCCTTGAGGATGATCTTGTTAAGCGTGTCCCGGTTCAGCGTGAGCGTCGCATCGGCGTCTTTCGCTTCGGCATTGGCCGTGTGATTCAACACGCCGTTTTCCAGCTCAAGCTTATATTTACCGCCATCGCTGCCCAGATCGATATTAAATACCGATTTTGCGTCCCCGGCTTTTTGACCATTAATATGCACAGCCAGATAGTCGAAGAACATTTCCGGCGTCATCGCCCGAACGGTATCAGGGCTTGCCGTGTTTGGCGTTGGGCCTTTCACGACGCCGTTACGCAGCTCCTGCGCACCGGTGAGGTAGAAGTTACGCCACGGCCCGGATTCAGCCTGGTAGCCGAGCTGCTCCAGCGCATCCGCTTCCAGGTTACGCGCGGCCTGGTTGTTCGGATCGGCAAAGACCACTTTACTGACCACCTGTGCCACCCAGCGGTAGTTGCCCTGGTCGTAGTCGGTTTTAGCTTTACTCAGAATGGCGTCAGCGCCCCCCATGTACTCCACGAATTTCTTCGCGGCATCAACAGGAGGAAGCTCATCAAGCGTTGCCGGGTTGCCGTCAAACCAGCCCAGATAAAGGACATAGGTGGCTTTTACGTCGTGACTGACTGAACCATAGTAGCCCCGGTTAGCCCAGGTATGGGCCAGCGAGTCAGGGAGGGTGAAATTCGCGGCAATTTCATCGCGCGTCAGACCTTCGTTCGCCATGCGCAGCGTCTGATCGTTAATGTAACGGTAAAGATCGCGCTGGCTCTTCAGCAGCTTGACCACATTATCGTTGCCCCAGGTTGGCCAGTGGTGCTGTGCCATGATGATCTCTGCTTTGTCACCCCAGCGGACAATTGCCTGATTGATATACTTCGACCAGGGCAGCGGCTCACGGATTTTTGCGCCGCGCAGCGAATAGGTATTATGCAGCGTGTGAGTGACATCCTCGGCAGATTCAATGACCTTTTTCTCTTCGATATACCAGAGCATCTCTGAAGGCGCTTCTGAGCCCGGTGCCAGCATAAAATCATAGGTCAGCCCGTCGATAACCTCTTTCTGGCCATCTTTCTCAATGATGTTGGTCGGTGCGATCAGGGTAACGGTACCGGCAGAGGTCGTGGTACCCAGCCCTGCACCCACCTGTCCTTTGGCATCGGGTTTCAGCAGGTTGCCATACATGTAACTGGCGCGACGGCTCATGACGTTGCCCGCCATGATATTTTCAGCCACCGCGGCTTCCATAAACCCGGACGGGGCATAGACTTTCACTTTCCCGGATTTCACGTCAGCTTCATCCACCACGCCGCGAACGCCGCCGTAATGATCCACATGGCTGTGGGTATAAATGATGGCGACCACCGGCTTTTTACCCCGGTTTTTGTAATACAGATCCATGCCGACTTTTGCGGTTTCTGCTGATACCAGCGGATCGACCACGGTAATTCCTTCTTTACCTTCGATAATCGTCATATTCGACAGATCGAGGTTGCGGATCTGATATACCCCGTCGGTCACTTCGAACAGACCACTGATATTAATCAGCTGAGATTGACGCCATAAACTGGGATTAACGGAATCCGGTGCTTTATCACCCTCTTTAATAAAGGCGTACTGTTGCGGATCCCAGATAACATTCCCTTGCTCCCCTTTGATAATCTCCTGCGGCAGTGGGGCAATAAACCCTTTATGTGCATTGGTGAAGTCGGTGTTATCGGAGAAAGGGAGTTGGTTGAAAAGGGCATTATTCGCCTGTTGCGTCGCCGCGGTCGCGTCCTTTGGGGCTTCGGCGGAATAAGAGGGACTGACGGAAACGAGAAGCCCAGCCAGAGCAAGACTTCTGACAATCAAATTCAATTTCATCTAAAACCTCTCAGAGAAAGTACTACGTTACGGTGATTAAACGTCGTGTCCTGGCTGAAAATGTTTGAAAAGATGTCATTAGAATGAGTGGTTAAATAACTATAATCAGGCTGAGAGATTCGGCAAATAAATGAATAAAAAACCGGGCATTACGCCCGGTCGGTGATTATTTCTGTTCGTCTTTTTTTCTGCCAAGCGTTGGCGTTTCGTCAAAGAAGTTCCACGGCTTAAGCAATGTATGCACCCATTCCGTTGGCATGATGGGCCACTCTTCCGCGCGGGCAACGTGCGTGGTTCCGGTGGTCATCCAGACCACATCGTCCTGATTAGTGAGTGACTCATTGTCTTTGCTGTACTGACCCAGCCCCGTATCGTGCGTGGAGCGGTTCGGGAATTTCCCTTCCGGGTACATTTCGTCAGGATGGTAACGCGTCACCCACAGCTGTTTATCCATAAAGCTCAGGCGATGGTAGATCCACTCGTCCGGTGCAAACTTCGCGCCCGTGGCTACCGGGTGCGTGCCGCCCGCGTAAGGGATGATCTGGTACGAGACCGGGTTCCCCATACGGTTCTCTTTGCGGGTGTTGCTCAGCAGGCGAATGGTACCCGGATCGAATTTCTGCGCCGCCTGCTGTTCGGTATCGATATCGTACTGATTGACCTGCATGGTACTGGTACGCGGGCCGCCAGCCGTGTTCGGTTTCACCTGCGGATCCATCGCCACCAGTTTGTTGTTGATGCCATCCACATCCATATCGAGACGGAAGTTATAGATGTGCTGGTGGGTGGTACCGACGATGTTGTGATCGATTAAGGTGCCGTATCGGGTGTCGTCTTTGGCGCTGGCGTCATGCATCGTTTTGGCCTGCACGCCTTTCACGGCTTCAATCCCGGTGGCTCCGGCATCAATGCCGATGGTGCCGTTTTCGTGGAATACCCAGTCGAAGATGTAATCGTAGTTGCCAACGGTGCTTACCCAGCGCACCACCAGCTCGCGGCGTTCGGTGCTGACGTTTGGTTTGCCCATCTCCTGGTGCTTATATTCAGGCCCGGCGTAGCGCTCGAAAATGGCGATGGCACGTGGGATCTCCATCGGCGTACCGGTGTAATCCGGGATGGTTTCATTGAGCATCACGGCGTTGGACGGCGCATCTTTGCCGCGCACCAGCGGGGAGGTCAGGGTGCCCATGCCGTAGTCGCCCGAATCGAGATAGGCTTTAAAGTACCAGCCCACATCCGGATCGCCGTAAGGGACGATCATCCCGCCCAGGGAGCCCTGATACATGACCTGGCGTTTCTTACCGTTGTCGTTGTACGTGACGGTCGAGATCATCGGCCCAACGCGGGAGTCCAGGCTCAGGTGGAAATCCCAGTTCTGCCAGTGCACCATGTCGCCGGTAATGGTGTAGTTCTTGCCTTCCGGTTCGATGATCTCAAGCGGTTTTTTCGGTGTTTCGATGCGGTCACGGCCATCATATGGACGCGGAGTCATGGGCACCGGAACAACCGCGCCTTCTTCAATTTTCTGGATCTTCTTCTGTTCGAGATCAACCACCGCCACCAGATTCTCAATCGGGTGTGCCCAGTAGTTACCGTCGCCCACATCCAGATAGCTCACCACCTTCAGCAGACGGTCTTCCTGCTTCAGGCCGTCTTTGCCGTCAAAATAGCCGACGGTCAGCGGGGTCGTGATCACGTTCTTCGTATCGCTGATGCCGCGTTTTTTCAGCACCTCAGCAAATTCCGGGCTCTCGTTGATAATTTGCTGCACGGTGGTGAAATCATCCAGCAGCACCATGCCGTGCGCGTCCTTCACGGCCTCCCAGCGCAGGATTTTCTTATCCTTCAGATCCACACGACTTTCGATGACGTGTTTGCCATCCAGCATGGTTATATTCGCCTGACGCGGGGCCTCCAGCGCCGTGCCGTTCAGCACAAAGTCCCACACTTTGGCTTTCTCGGGCTCGGCCAGGGCAATCTGGGTGAAGCGGGTGTTCGGTTTAAAATCCTTTGAGGCTTTGACGATCGCCACGGCTTGCTTAATCTCATCCGCCGTTAACGCATTTAGCGGATGGGGGCGTTTCTCAACCTGGAATGTCTGGTCGAGGCCGGACTGGAAGACGTCGTTGATAAAGGTGTCCGAGATAAAGGCTTTATTGTCTTTCATCACCACCGGTACCGACAGCGCAAGGGGTTTGCCGTTAACGATGGCGGTGTTAGCGCCTGGCTTAACCTTTACGAACGCACCGTCTTTCGCAATGGTGAACATCTGTGCGTAATCATCCCATTGTACCTCTGCGCCAAAATCTGCCAGCGTTTTGTCCATTGGGACCATATGCGCTTCACTGCCGTGAGCGAAAACGGGAGATTGCCAGGCACAGCAGAGCGCAACGGCCAGAGCCAGTGCCGTTCTACGGGCAGAAAATGAAGAATTGCTTCTCATCGTAGACCTCATCTTGTTGTGTTTATTGTGTTGTGAGTCTTATCCTGACAGGCGCGTGAAAAAAGCGTTTGCCTGCATCTGCCAGGTTATTTGTCAGTCTTGCCAGGTTAAAAAAAGACCGGGAATAAATCACATGCCGAGCCTTTTCATCTATCCAGGCGCACTGATGAGGCTCCACAAATTGATACGCGCAGTGAACAATTCCCTCTCCCATCGGGTTGGGGGATCCCCATAAAATAATGCCTGCACGGAGGACCCCCTCTCCCTTGAGGGAGAGGGTTGGGGTGAGGGGGAACATACGGC
>NZ_JALW01000029.1:0-21623 GCF_000710795.1 Enterobacter sp. T1-1
CCAGGCTGCTCCACCCCGCGTCCGTGGAAGCGCACTATACTCGGTTAGGTTTGTGATGCAACCCCTTTTTCACATAATTCATTAATTTTGTATGTAAATTGAACGACATTGAAACCTTTGGACTATTTTTTGCTCAGAATTTGCCAAAGGGCATGTGATTCCGTTTCATTAGAACAGTGGGTTTGTTATCTTCATCACGCGGAAATGGGCAACTTAAAGACGAGATATAATGAAAGGACGTTGGGCAAAGTATCTGATCACGGGCGCAATGGTAGCCATTCTTGCGGCCTGTTCTTCTAAACCGACCGATCGCGGTCAACAGTATAAAGACGGGAAGTTATCCCAGCCTTTCTCTTTAGTTAACCAGCCGGATGCTGTCGGCGCACCGATCAACGCCGGTGATTTCTCCGAGCAGGTTTACCAGATCCGCAATGCGTCGCCGCGCCTGTATGGCGCCCAGAGTAGCGTCTATAACGCGGTGCAGGACTGGCTGCGCGCGGGCGGTGATACGCGCAATATGCGTCAGTTTGGTATCGACGCCTGGCAGATGGAAGGGGCGGACAACTACGGCAACGTGCAGTTTACCGGCTATTACACCCCGGTTATCCAGGCGCGACATACGCGTCAGGGCGAATTCCAGTATCCTATTTATCGTATGCCGCCAAAACGTGGTCGCCTGCCGTCCCGTGCGGAGATCTACGCCGGTGCGCTTAGCGAAAACTACGTCCTGGCTTACAGTAACTCCCTGATGGATAACTTCATCATGGACGTTCAGGGCAGCGGCTACATCGATTTTGGTGACGGTTCTCCGCTGAACTTCTTTAGCTACGCCGGTAAAAACGGCCATGCCTATCGCAGCATTGGTAAAGTGCTGATCGACCGTGGCGAAGTGAAAAAAGAAGATATGTCGATGCAGGCGATCCGCGAGTGGGGCGAAAAACACAGTGAAGCTGAGGTACGCGAGCTGCTGGAGCAGAACCCGTCGTTCGTCTTCTTCAAACCGCAAAACTTTGCGCCGGTGAAAGGGGCGAGCGCCGTGCCGCTGATTGGCCGTGCGTCGGTAGCATCGGATCGTTCCATCATTCCTGCGGGCACCACGCTGCTGGCAGAAGTGCCGCTGCTGGATAATAACGGTAAATTTAACGGCCAGTACGAGCTACGTCTGATGGTGGCACTGGACGTTGGTGGCGCGATTAAAGGCCAGCACTTCGATATTTATCAGGGAATTGGTCCGGATGCCGGTCATCGGGCGGGCTGGTATAACCACTATGGCCGCGTATGGGTGCTGAAGACAGCGCCTGGCACCGGAAACGTATTCAGCGGCTGATTGTGGTATTCTGAGCGGAATACGGATTACTGTTCAGGGTGAGGAAAAACCTCACCCTTTTTACATCTGAGGTTTTATGTCTGTGGTAATCAGCGACGCCTGGCGCCAGCGTTTTGGCGGTACGGCACGTCTCTATGGTGAAAAAGCCCTGCAGCTGTTTGCGGATGCGCATGTCTGCGTCGTGGGCATTGGTGGTGTGGGCTCGTGGGCGGCAGAAGCGCTGGCGAGAACCGGTATTGGCGCAATCACGCTGATTGATATGGATGACGTGTGCGTCACCAACACCAACCGTCAAATCCATGCCCTGCGTGACAACGTCGGCCTGGCAAAATCTGAGGTCATGGCAGAGCGTATCCGCCTGATCAACCCGGAATGTCGGGTCACGGTGATCGATGATTTTGTGACGGCGGATAATGTCGCAGACTATATGAGTAAAGGCTACAGCTACGTAATTGACGCGATCGATAGCGTGCGTCCAAAAGCGGCGCTTATTGCGTACTGTCGTCGTTACAAGGTGCCACTGGTGACCACCGGTGGCGCAGGCGGACAAATTGATCCCACACAGATCCAGGTGGCCGATCTGGCCAAAACCATTCAGGATCCGCTGGCGGCCAAGCTGCGTGAACGTCTGAAAAGCGATTTTAACGTGGTGAAAAACAGCAAGGGCAAGCTGGGCGTCGACTGTGTTTTCTCGACCGAAGCGCTGGTGTATCCGCAGGCGGACGGCTCGGTGTGTGCAATGAAAAGCACGGCGGAAGGGCCAAAAAGGATGGATTGCGCCTCAGGATTTGGCGCGGCCACTATGGTGACCGCCTCTTTTGGCTTTGTGGCGGTGTCTCACGCACTGAAAAAGATGATGGCGAAGGCGGAACGTCAGGCCTGAGCCTGACGGGCGGCGTCCTGCACCGCTTCACTAAGGGCGACCAGGCCCTGACCGCGTGAGGCGCTCAGCTGCGCGCGCAGCCCTAACTCATCGAACAGAGCCAGCGGCGAGTGCGCCAGTAGCGTCGCCGCGCTTTTCCCTTCGATGGCGGTTAACAGCACCGCCAGCAGACCGCGAACGATACGTCCTTCGCTGTCGCCAAAGAAATGCAGTTTCTCACCGGATACGCTGAACCCAAGCCAGACGCGGTTTTCACAGCCCGCGATCTCTTTTGCCTGCGCTTTGAGATCGTCAGAAAGGGCCGGAAGCTGCTTACCCAGCAGGATCAGTTGACGATATTTATCTTCCCATTGTGTGAGCGGCGCGAAGATCTGTTTTAACGTTTCTTCGGTGATCACTGTGCCAAACGGATGTCCGGCTAAAGCTGAGCTAGTCATTAATCCACCAGGAGTTCAAGGGCGCGGTCAACCGCGGAAATCAGCGCGTCGACATCGCTTTGGGTATTGTAAGGTGCAAACGAGGCGCGCAGTGTACCACTCACGCCAAGCGCTGCCAGCAGCGGCTGGGCACAGTGCTGCCCGGCACGCAGCGCAATGCCATATCCTGCCAGCAGGGTCACCATGTCGCTATGGTGTACGCCCGCAAAATCAAAGGCTAACAGGCTTGAATCCTGCACGCGGAACGAACGGAAGCCAGGGCGTTTTTTAAGCTCCTCTTCAGCCAGCGTCGCCAGACCCCGGCTCCAGCTCTCCGCCTGGACAATGTCCGTTTCGGCGAGCCATTCGAGCGCAGCGCTCAGGCCAATGACGCCCGCCACGTTTGGCGTACCCGCTTCCAGCCGGTAAGGGACGTCCTGGGTTTTAAAGCCATCGAAAGAGACTTCCGCGATCATCTTGCCGCCACCGAGCCACGGCGTCATTTGTGCCAGCAGCTCAGGCTTACCGTACAGCGCCCCGATACCGGTTGGTCCGTAGAGCTTATGCCCTGAGAAGGCATAAAAATCGATATCCAGTTTTTGCACATCGGCCGGGAAATGGACCACGCCCTGCGCGCCGTCAACCATCACTATAATGCCGTTGGCATGCGCGATGCGGATAGCCTGCGCCAAATCCGGGCAGCCACCGGTGACGTTGGACATCTGTCCAAGCGCCAGAATGCGGCTGCGCGGTGTAATCAGCTCCGGTAACTGTGCTATGTCCGGCAGGCAATCTGTCCCCAGCGGGAGCTTCACCACCCGTGCCCCTGTTTGCTCTGCCACCATCAGCCATGGGACCAGGTTGGCGTGATGTTCCGCTTCACTGACGATGATCTCGTCTCCGGGCTTAAGCAGTGGGCGGGCATAACACTGGGCCACCATGTTTATGGCTTCGGTGGTACCCCGCGTCCAGACGATATTTTTCCCGCTTTCGGCATTGAGCAGACGAGCAACCTGATCGCGTGCGGCTTCGTAGCGTGCGGTTAAGCGCTGGGCCTCGGCAAACTGGCTACGATGCACATTGCCTGCGCTCAGGCTATAAAACTGCTGCGTTGCCTCAATAACCGCCTGCGGCTTTAAGGCTGTGGCAGCGCTATCGAGATAAATACCGGCATCGGCCAGCGCCGGAAACTGTGCGCGAAACTGCGCAGGGCTGAAAGCGTTCATGGAATTCCTCATTGCATTACTAAGATCGTCGCGCAATTTCAGCGGCAGGGCAAGGAGGTTGATATCTATCAGAATTGTCTGCTTATCCCAACGCCCCTGAAAAAGCAGGTTATGCTAAATAGTGTTAGGCGGATGTTTTAGCCTGTTATAAATCGAGGTTTGAATAGCATTAATTGCTAAAGGAGAAGAATCATGAATAAGACAGCTGCAATCATTTCTGCCTGTGCGTTTACTTTTGCCCTGAGCGCCTGTTCTGGTAACAACTACGTCATGCACACTAACGATGGTCGTTCCATTGTTTCGGAAGGGAAACCGACAACCGATAACGATACCGGGATGATTTCATACAAAGATGCTAACGGGAACAAGCAGCAGATCAACCGCACGGACGTGAAAGAGATGAAAGAGATCGAGCATTAACAGATCGCTAAGCAAAAAAAAGCACCGCAAATTGGCGGTGCTACATTAATCACTATGGACAGACAGGGTAAATGTACAGGAAGTGAAAAATTGGTAGCGTTGCTACCGTGGTCTGAATCGCAGACCAATTGCAAACACAACAACACAACATCACAACCGTAAGCCAAAAGCTCTTCAGAACACGCATTCCAAAAAAAGCTTCTCGTTCCGGCTCAGGAAGTGCCGCCACTATAGGTATTTGCTGGTAGTTCCTCAACGGACAAATTATAATGGCTCAGATAAAAAAAACTAATAGGTTAAATGTTGTTTCCTGTTTGTTAAATCTCGTTAACATCTAAGCCAGATAACCATGTCCAAGCGATTGCCACCCCTAAATGCATTACGTGTTTTTGATGCAGCAGCACGTCATCTAAGCTTCACCCGCGCAGCAGATGAGCTTTTTGTGACACAGGCCGCAGTAAGTCACCAAATCAAGTCCCTGGAGGATTTTCTGGGCCTCAAGCTGTTTCGCCGACGCAACCGTTCGCTGTTGCTGACGGAAGAGGGGCAGAGCTATTTTCAGGATATTAAAGAGATTTTTTCCCAGCTCACGGAAGCCACGCGCAAGCTGCAGGCCAGGAGTGCAAAAGGCGCACTGACGGTCAGTTTATTGCCCAGTTTTGCCATTCAGTGGCTGGTGCCCAGACTCTCAAGCTTTAACTCAGCTTATCCGGGAATTGATGTCAGGATCCAGGCGGTGGATCGTCAGGAAGACAAACTGGCGGACGATGTGGACGTTGCCATTTTTTATGGGCGTGGTAACTGGCCGGGCTTGCGTGTCGAGAAATTATACGCAGAATATCTGCTGCCAGTCTGTTCACCGCTGCTTTTGACGGGCGATAAAGCGTTAAAAACGCCCGCCGATCTGGCACAACATACGCTGTTACACGATGCTTCTCGCCGCGACTGGCAAACTTATACCCGTCAATTAGGTCTTAATCATATAAACGTGCAGCAAGGCCCCATCTTTAGCCACAGTGCGATGGTGCTACAGGCTGCCATTCACGGACAGGGCATTGCGTTGGCGAACAACGTCATGGCGCAGTCCGAAATTGAGGCCGGCCGTCTGGTTTGCCCTTTTAATGATGTACTGGTCAGCAAGAATGCGTTTTATCTGGTTTGTCATGACAGTCAGGCAGAACTGGGTAAAATAGCCGCTTTCCGGCAGTGGATACTGGCGAAAGCGGCGAGCGAGCAAGAAAAATTCCGCTTCAGGTATGAACAATAACTTTTGTGTGCCGGGCACGCATTACTTTAGGACTGAAACATGACCAGCCGATTCATGCTGATTTTTGCCGCGGTGAGTGGCTTTATTTTTGTTGCACTGGGCGCGTTTGGCGCACATGTCTTAAGCAAGTCTTTGGGTGTGGTGGAGATGGGCTGGATCCAGACCGGCCTTGAATACCAGGCGTTCCATACGCTGGCTATTTTTGGGCTGGCGGTAGCGATGCAGCGCCGCATCAGCATCTGGTTTTACTGGAGCAGCGTTTTCCTGGCGCTGGGTACGGTGCTGTTCAGCGGCAGCCTTTACTGCCTTGCGCTCTCGCATTTGCGCCTGTGGGCGTTTGTTACACCTGTCGGCGGCGTTAGCTTCCTGGCAGGGTGGGTATTAATGTTTATCGGAGCTATCCGTCTGAAACGCAAGGGCGTTGTTCATGAATAAGGTTGTTTTATATTGTCGCCCGGGGTTTGAGAAAGAGTGCGCCGCGGAAATTACGGATAAAGCGGCGAAGCGAGAAGTGTTCGGTTTTGCGCGCGTTAAGGATAATGCGGGCTATGTGGTGTTCGAATGCTACCAGCCTGACGATGCGGATAAGCTGGCACGCGAGCTGCCGTTCAGTTCACTGATCTTTGCGCGCCAGATGTTTGTCGCGGGTGAGTTGCTGAAAGATCTCCCGCCAGAAGATCGCATCACCCCGATTGTGGGCATGCTGCAGGGCGTGGTCGAGAAGGGGGGCGATTTGCGCGTTGAAGTGGCCGACACCAACGAAAGCAAAGAGCTGATGAAGTTCTGCCGTAAGTTCACCGTACCGCTGCGCGCGGCGCTGCGTGATGCCGGCGTGCTGACAAACTACGAAACGCCAAAACGTCCGGTCGTGCATATCTTCTTTATTGCCCCGGGCTGCTGCTACGCCGGTTACTCTTATACCAACAACAACTCTCCGTTCTTTATGGGGATCCCACGCCTGAAGTTCCCGGCTGATGCGCCGAGCCGTTCAACCCTGAAGCTGGAAGAGGCGTTTCACGTCTTTATTCCGGCGGATGAGTGGGATGAGCGTCTGGCCAACGGCATGTACGCGGTCGATCTCGGCGCGTGCCCAGGTGGCTGGACCTATCAGCTGGTGAAACGCAACATGTGGGTGTCGTCTGTTGATAACGGCCCGATGGCGCAAAGCCTGATGGACACCGGGCAGGTCACGTGGCTGCGTGAAGACGGTTTCCGCTATCGTCCAACCCGCAATAACATCTCCTGGATGGTGTGCGATATGGTGGAAAAACCAGCGAAAGTGGCGGCACTGATGGCCTCCTGGCTGGTGAACGGCTGGTGTCGTGAGACGATTTTTAACCTCAAGCTGCCAATGAAAAAGCGCTATGAGGAGGTCTCTCAGAACCTGGCCTATATTCAGCAGCAACTGGATGAACACGGCATTAACGTGGAGATCCAGGCGCGTCAGCTGTATCACGATCGCGAAGAGGTGACGGTGCATATTCGTCGCTGGTGGGCGGCCGTGGGCGGGCGTCGCGACGAGCGATAGGCCCCTCACCCTAACCCTCTCCTCAACGGGGAGAGGGGACGCTTAACGCTCTAATCTCAACTGCTGCAAATTCCCGTCCAGCTGTAAATCCGTCTGTAACGTCGCCACATCCCGGCAGATAAAGGCCATTTCTTTATGGGCCTCCAGCTTCTTACGCCATTTTTCCGGAACTTCATTGAGCCGGGCGTAGATCCCTTCCAGGTTCTGAAAATCCGTCAGCAGCTGTGCGGCGCTTTTAGGCCCAATACCGGCAACGCCCGGCACCCTGGAGCTGCTGATCCCCGCCAGCCCCCAGTAGTCAGGAAGTTGCTCAGGCGAGACGCCAAATTCACTGGCAATAAACGGGGCGTCGAGCCAGCGTTTCTGGAAGTAATCACGAATGCGGATAGTGGGTGAGAGCAGCTGGCAGTAGCCTTTATCCGTCGACACAATGGTTGCCTGATGCCCGGCGCTGGCCACTTTGACCGCAAGCGTCGCCGCGAGATCGTCCGCTTCATTGCCCTGTGCGCCCCAGCAGGGCACGCCGCGCTTTTCGAATGCCGAGCGAATCATCGGCATTTCTGCATGCAAATCGTCCGGCATGGGGGCCCGTCCGGCTTTATAGTCTGGCAAACGCTGATGTCGCCAGCCGGAATTACGCGCCTCGTCATCAAATACAGCCACGACATGCGTCGGTTCGCTGTGGCGAATAAGTTGCTCCAGCGCGTGCAAACAGGTGTCCTTACAGGGCGTGCCTTGCACTGCATGGATCCGGCGAATCAGGTTGAGCGCGTCGACGATAAGCAAATGAACAGCCACAGATAATCTCCCTTCTATCTCATGAAGGAAGGGTAACACTGTCAGCGGTATGAAACTATGCGCGGCGGGGAAAACAGGAAGAAGCCTCGCAAAACGAGGCTTCCTGAGAAGCTTAATCGCAGGTCACGATCTTCATTGCCAGACCACCGCGAGAGGTTTCACGGTATTTGGCGTTCATATCTTTACCGGTTTCGTACATGGTTTCGATAACCTTATCGAGGCAGACGCGTGGCTCGCTGGTGCGGCGCAGCGCCATTCGTGCGGCGTTCACTGCCTTCACGGAGGCGATCGCGTTACGTTCGATACACGGCACCTGAACCTGTCCGGCAACCGGGTCACAGGTCAGCCCCAGGTTATGCTCCATGCCGATTTCGGCGGCGATGCAAACCTGCGCCGGGCTTGCGCCTAACAGCTCTGCCAGACCCGCAGCGGCCATGGAACAGGCCACGCCCACTTCACCCTGACAGCCCACTTCCGCGCCGGAAATGGAGGCGTTCATCTTATACAGAGAACCAATCGCACTGGCGGCCAGCAGGTAGCGCGCCAGCGAGTTGGCATTCACTTCACGGATAAACTTGTCGTAGTAGGCCAGCACGGCCGGAACGATACCGCAGGCACCGTTGGTTGGCGCCGTGACCACGCGGCCCCCTGCGGCGTTCTCTTCGTTCACCGCCAGGGCGAACATGTTGATCCAGTCTACGACGGCCATTGGGTCGGTGGTCGTTTTGTCGGTGCTCACCAGCATACGGCGCAGCGCGGCCGCACGACGCGGTACGCGAAGCTTACCGGGCAGAACGCCTTCGGTGGTGATCCCGCGTTCAATCCCGCCGCGCATCACCTCCCAGACGTTAGCAAAGTGCTGTTCCAGCTCCGCTTTGCTGTGCAGGGCCAGCTCGTTTTTCATCATCAGACCGGAGAGGGAAAGCCCCGTCTCCTGACAGTGACGCTGGAGATCGGCCGCAGTTTTGTACGGATACGGCACGTCGACAGAAGAGGTGCTGGTTTGACCAAAGTGGTCTTCGTCGACGATAAACCCGCCGCCGATAGAGTAATAGGTCTGGCTGTAAACCGCGGTGTCGCCGGCCAGCGCGGTAATGCGCATGCCGTTTTCGTGCAGCGACAGGTTGTCCGCATGGAAATTCATGCAATGGTCAACCGGGAATTCCACTTCATGTTCGCCGTTTGCCAGCAGCAGGCGACCGTGGGTGTTTACGTCCTGGATAAAGCCAGGGATCGCATCAATATCAACGGTATCCGGCAGGTTTCCCGCCAGGCCCATGATAATGGCGATATCGGTATGGTGGCCTTTCCCGGTCAGGGAAAGCGAGCCGTACACATCGACAACCACGCGGGTGATGTCGTGCAAGATGCCGCGTGCAATCAAGTCATCCGTGAACTGCTTACCGGCTTTCATTGGTCCGACAGTGTGAGAGCTGGAAGGACCAATACCGATTTTGAAGATATCGAATACGCTAATCATGATGCGTCCATTGCTTTCAGTCAGAGAGGAAGGAGTGCGCCGTCCGGGGACGGCGCGGGTGATAATCAGAACATGGTGTACAGGGAGTAGAAGATCGCAGAGATAGCGATAAGCCCCATGATAACCACAAAGATGTTGCTCACATGACCGCTGTACTTACGCATAGCAGGGACTTTCTGAATTGCGTACATCGGCATCAGGAACAGAATCATCGCGATAACCGGACCGCCCAGGGTTTCAATCATGCCCAGGATGCTTGGGTTCAGCGTAGCAACGGCCCAGGTGGTAAGCAGCATGAACAGTGCAGTGATTTTGTTCAGCTTGCTGATTTCAATGCTCTTGCCTTTACCGCGCAGAGATTTGATCACCATACCGTTAAAACCTTCACGTGCGCCCAGGTAGTGGCCGAGGAAGGATTTGGTGATGGCGATAATGGCGATGATCGGTGCCATCCACGCAATAATCGGTGCGTTAAAGTGGTTCGCCAGGTAAGACAGAATGGAGATGTTCTGCTCTTTCGCTGCTGCCAGGTCAGCCGGGGAGAGGCTCAGTACGCAGCTGAAGACGAAGAACATTACGGTCAGCACCATCATGATGTGTGCACGAGCCAGGATGCTGGAGCACTTCTTCTCTGCGCCTGCGCCGTACTCTTCACGCTTCGCCACAGCGAAGGAAGAGATGATCGGGGAATGGTTGAAGGAGAAGACCATTACCGGAATCGCCAGCCACAGGGTCATCATCAGGCCGTTACCGGTTGCAGATGCGCTGCTCAGGGAGAGGGTTTCCAGCGCCGCACCGTTCCACTGTGGGATCAGGTAACAGGCCAGCACCATCAGTGCGGCAACAAACGGGAACACCAGGACGCTCATCGCTTTAACGATCATCTGCTCGCCGAAGCGCACAATGGTCATCATACCGACGATCAGGATCAGGGACAGAATGGCACGCGGTGGCGGCGTCATCTGCAGCTGGTGCGTCATGAAGCTTTCAACGGTGTTGGTGATCGCCACGCTGTAAACCAGCAGAATCGGGTAAATGGCGAAGAAGTAGAGCAGGGTAATCAGTTTCCCTGCGCCAACGCCGAAATGCTCTTCAACCACTTCAGTGATGTCTTCGCCCGGGTTTTTACCGGACAGCACGAAGCGGGTCAGACCGCGGTGTGCGAAGAAGGTCATCGGGAACGCGATGATGGCCATAATGATCAGCGGGATCAGACCGCCGACGCCTGCGTTGATAGGAAGGAACAGTACACCAGCGCCGATTGCTGTGCCGTAAAGGCCAAGCATCCACATGGTATCCGTTTTGCGCCAACCACTTCGGGATTCAATCGAAGCAACGGTGCTGGTTTGAGTGGTTTCCATCTGTATCTCCTGGAGGAAGCAAATTGTCAGGTTTGTAGTCAAATCCGATGAAAAAATGCCTGACGGTAATATGAAATTCGTTCAGTGACGGTTTTTTAATAATTTTCACCCGTAACTATTGGCGGGCGGAAAGATACATTCTACTTATGAATGTATCAGTGATCGCGATCCCAAATGCAATAATCCACTCATGATGTGGGTATATTTAGACCATTTCTCTGTTAAAAAAACATCAAAGAGAATTTACGGGCGCGAAGGCTATCATTAACAACATATGTCCGGAAAGAGCGCCCCCGAAGATAGGTGTCTTGCGCTGTAAAGATGGTAGGTTTTAGGATTTTCTGATGAGTAATTTGCTTTAAAGCTGATAATTTATGGTTTTAAAATCCAGGTAATCGTTTGCGTTGGCGTGCAGTTTATAAATTCTATAAGCGATAACTATGAATTGATGCGAAAAAAAGGCCGGGTAACGACAGAACGCGCCCCGGCCCTCAGAAGAACGATTAACGCCTTATGTGCAGATTTCGTAGCAAGGAATATAAGCCGAGCCCGGCAGCTTCATACGGTGTTGGGCGACAAAGCCCTGCAGCATGTCGTCCATGCGGCGCATCATCTCCGGGTCACCGTGGATCTTATACGGGCCAAACTGCTCGATGGCGCGGATCCCCACCTCTTTCACGTTACCCGCCACAATGCCCGAGAAGGCGCGTCGCAGGTCGGCGGCCAGCACTTCTACCGGCTGGTCAGGATAGAGTTTCAGGTTCGCCATATTCTCATGCGAAGGCTCGAACGGGATCTGCAGATCCGGCGCAATACGGATTGACCAGTTAAAGCTGTAGGCATCACCGGTATCACGACGGTTCTCTTTCACCAGCGGCATCGCTTTTTTCATCTGACGCGCCACTTCTGCCGCATCGTCAATGATAATGCGATAGTGACGACGCGCGGCTTCACCCAGCGTATGCACGATAAACTCGTCCAGCACGCGGAAGTAGTCGGCACTCTCTTTCGGCCCGGTCAGGATCAGCGGCAGAACCTGATCTTTGTTGGCCGGGTTCATCAGGATCCCCAGCAGATAGAGCAGCTCCTCTGCCGTACCCACGCCGCCCGGGAAGATGATGATGCCGTGAGCGATACGGACAAACGCTTCCAGGCGCTTTTCGATATCCGGCATGATAATCAGCTCGTTGACCAGCGGGTTAGGTGGCTCAGCGGCGATGATCGACGGCTCGGTCATGCCGATAAAGCGCCCCTCTTTATAACGCTGCTGGGCATGACCCACGGCGGCACCTTTCATTGGCGCTTCCATCGCGCCTGGGCCACAGCCGGTGCAGATATTCAGCTCACGCAGACCGAGCTGGGTACCCACCCGACGGGCGTACAGGTATTCGGTTTCGTTAATGGAGTGACCGCCCCAGCAGACGACCATATTCGGTGCTTCGCCAACGTGCAGGGCACGGGCGTTACGCAGAATAGAAAACACCAGGTTGGTGATATGAACCGAGCTTTCCAGGTCAAGATGCTGGAAGCGGCCCGCGTTGTGGATCTGCCCGTTAACAAACAGGATGTCACGCAGCACGGCAAACAGGTTGGCCTGCAGGGAACGAATAATCCGCCCG
The DNA here is from genome assembly GCF_000710795.1 of Enterobacter sp. T1-1. Taxonomy (NCBI): domain Bacteria; kingdom Pseudomonadati; phylum Pseudomonadota; class Gammaproteobacteria; order Enterobacterales; family Enterobacteriaceae; genus Enterobacter; species Enterobacter sp. T1-1. The sequence continues at coordinate 12,326 of NZ_JALW01000029.1, forward strand.
TCGACGAAGGCCTCTTCCGGCGGGTTGATCACTTCAAGTTTTACGCCGCGCTCGCGGCGCAGCACGTTGATATCAAAGCTTTCGAAGCGGGATAACAGTTCTTTACTGTTGTCTGTCAGGCTTCCGGAGTTCAGTACGGCAAGTGAACAGTTACGAAACAGTTGATAAAGATCGCTGCTGGCCGTGCGTTTAAGCATGTCCACTTCCAGCTGCGACAACATATCCATTGAGCCAAGCGGGCTAATATGTGTAATCAAGTGAGCTCCTTATGGGACGATTATCGTCATTCCCTGCTGATTACAATAGCCCTGCCGCGTGACGTTTCACAACCTAAAGCGCTGCATTACCCGCGCATATTGTGAAAATATTTATATTACTGACGCACCAGTCGGCCCGTTGCAGGTACAAAATCGGTATTGGTGCGCCACGGGTTAATGTCCAGCCCGCCACGACGGGTGTAGCGCGCGTACACGCTCAGCGTTTCTGGCTGGCAGAAGCGCTGAATATCGCTGAAGATGCGCTCCACGCACTGCTCGTGGAATTCGTTGTGATGGCGGAACGACACCAGATAGCGCAGCAGCTTTTCCCGGTCAATTTTGGGGCCGCGATACTGGATTTGCACAGAACCCCAGTCCGGCTGGTGGGTGATCAGGCAGTTGGACTTCAGCAGATGGCTGACCAGCGTCTCTTCCACGATCTTCCCGCTTGCCGCATTTTCCAGGTACCCGGCGCTGAACTCGTAGTTATCCACCTCGATATCCTGATCGTCAATGCAGGTGCCGTTAAAATGGGCGACAGGTTGCCCTTCCAGTTCATTCAGGCGATACAGCGCAACGGTCACGTTGCCCTGGGCACAGGCGCGTAAATCACGCTCCAGCGTGTGCTGAACCTCTTCCAGGCTGGTGAATTTGGTCTGATTAAAACTGTTGAGATACAGCTTGAAGCTTTTGGATTCCACCAGGTTAAGGCTGGCATGATCCAGCTCAACCTGGCCTACCGCCACCTGCGGCAGACCGCGAGCATTCAGCCAGGAGAGCTCATACAGCGTCCAGATATCACCGCCGACAAACGGCAGCGCGTCTGCACGCAGCCCTAAAGGATCGCGGTTAAGGCTGCGCGGAACGCCCTGCAGCAGGCTGGCATCGTAGGTGTCGCGGTAATCGGTCGATTTACCCAGCGTTAAGCCACTTAACGCCTGATGATTTTCGTAAGACATGTTTCATAGTCACTTTACAGGTACACTTAGGGCTGAGTTTATCCTGTCTTACCAGAAGAGAGAAATCGGTGGATATCGAAACTGCAAATGCCCTTAAGACCTTCACGACCCGTTACTGTGACGCATGGCATGACACCCGGGGCACTTGGCCGCAAAGTGCTGATCTCTATGGTGTGCCTTCGCCCTGCATTATCTCTTCGGTGGACGACTACGTTATCTGGCAGCCGCAGCCCTGGTCTGTCGAGGAGCATGTAAATGCGGTTGAACGGGCAATGGACATTGTGGTACAACCAGCGGTTCACGCGTTCTACACCACGCAGTTTGCAGGGGATATGCCTGCCCGCTTTGGTGAGATAACGCTGACGCTGTTGCAGACCTGGAGCGAAGACGATCTGCAGCGTGTTCAGGAAAACCTGATTGGTCATCTGGTCACGCAAAAACGCCTTAAGCTTTCTCCGACACTCTTTATTGCCACGCTGGACAGTGAACTGGATGTTATTTCCGTCTGCAACCTGTCTGGTGAAGTGATCAAAGAGACAATCGGCACCCGCAATCGCGAGACCCTCGCCCCCTCACTTGCGGATTTCCTTACCCGACTTGAGCCGCTTCTGTAATCCATCATGCTACAGCGCGTGTGAGAGATCTCTTACACGGTTTGTGAGAGATCGCCGCAACGATCAGTATTACCTTACGTAATTAAGAAAAATATTATGATAATTATCAAAGGATTAATAAAATTCTGATGCAGCAAACCCGCTTTTCGGAGGCTGACAACGCTTACAGGGTGGGTTGTAAGACGAAGCGGAATAGCGGATTCTATCTCTGTCGACAGGACGCCGACACGAGAAACGAACATCAGGATGATGGCGCTTCTCACACAGGACACGTCAGGATGGCGCTGCAGGAAGGCTTCAGGATGAAGCAAAGGATAACGCAGGACGCGTAAGGGACACCTCCAGGAAGGAGAACGAGAGCCGCTCAGGATGATCGGTGGGTCAGGATGGCCAGGACGTTTCAGGATGAAACAGACACATCAGGACGATGTGTGCGGGATGCAAACAGTTTACGGATGAACAGGCCTTCGGGCTTCAGGAAAAGTTGTCACGGAAGAGCAGGGAGCATAAATTGTAGCTGGAATGCTGCGAAACGAACCGGGAGCACTGTTTTTACAGTGCTCCCTTTTTTTATTTCTGCTGCCTGCAATGCTATGCTGCGCGCCGTTCATTTTTTCAGTTGAGGTTACTATGACGCAACACGATAGCGTTCGTGCCCGGTTGCACGCCATCGAAGCTCTTTTGCGCCAACATCAGCTGTGGCAGGAGACCGCGCCGCAGCCAGAGGCGTTCGCAAGCACCCAGCCGTTCTGCCTGGATACGCTGGCACCGTTTGAGTGGCTCCAGTGGGTGTTAATTCCCCGTATGCATGCGCTGCTGGAGGGTGGTCATCCGCTGCCGCAGGCGTTTGCGGTCTCGCCTTACTATGAAATGGCGCTGGAGGCCACCCACCCGGCGCGTGCTGTCATGCTGGCTGAGCTGGAAAAGCTGGATGCGCTGTTTGCTGGTGATGACGCATGACGCTTGAGATCCTCTATCAGGATGAGTGGCTGGTGGCAGTGAACAAACCGTCGGGATGGCTGGTGCACCGCAGCTGGCTGGATCGTGACGAGAAGGTGGTCGTGATGCAGACCGTGCGCGACCAGATTGGTCAGCATGTGTTTACCGCCCATCGCCTGGACAGACCCACCTCCGGTGTACTGCTGATGGGATTGTCCAGCGAAGCGGGTCGTCTGCTGGCGCAGCAGTTTGAGCAGCATCAGATCCAGAAACGCTACCACGCGATCGTGCGTGGCTGGCTGACAGAAGCCGCCACGCTTGACTATCCTCTGGTGGAAGAGCTGGACAAAATCGCCGATAAATTTGCCCGTAATGACAAAGGTCCGCAACCTGCGGTAACCGAGTATCGCGGTATGGCGACGACTGAAATGCCGGTGGCAACCAGCAAATTTCCCACCACTCGCTACAGCCTGGTTGAGCTTTTGCCCAAAACGGGGCGTAAACACCAGCTCCGCCGACACCTGAAGCATTTGCGACATCCGATTATCGGCGACAGCAAGCATGGCGATCTGCGCCAGAACCGCAGTGCGGCTGAACATTTTGGTTGCGATCGTCTGATGCTGCACGCAAGCGAACTGAGCCTGACGCATCCGTTTACCGGCAAACCTCTGACGATCCATGCGGGGCTGGATGATGTCTGGATGCAGGCGCTGTCACAGTTTGGCTGGCTGGGGCAACTCCCCAAAAATGAAAGGGTTGAGTTTGTACCGGGCAACGTTCAGGATGAACGGCAAGCGCAATAATTAAGGGAACATATCATGGCTGAAGTAGGCATTTTTGTCGGCACAATGTACGGCAACTCGCTGCTGGTTGCGGAAGAGGCGGAAGCGATACTCACAAGCCAGGGTCATAAAGCCACGGTTTATGAAGATCCGGAGCTGGCAGACTGGGAAAAGTATAAAGATAAATACATTCTGGTGGTCACCTCCACCACCGGGCAGGGCGATCTGCCGGACAGCATCGTGCCGCTTTTCCAGGGCATTAAAGATATTGGCTACCAGCCGGACGTTCACTACGGCATCATCGCCCTGGGCGACAGCTCTTACGCCAATTTCTGCGGCGGCGGCAAGCAGTTCGACGCACTCCTGCAGGAACAGAGCGCCCAGCGCGTGGGCGACATGCTGCTGATTGACGCCGGAGAACACCCGGAACCCGAAAGCGAATCAAACCCGTGGGTTGAGAACTGGGCCACACTGCTTAAATAACATCCTGCCCGGCGGCGCTTCGCTTGCGCGGGCCTGCGGGTTATCCAGGCCGGGTCAGGCGTTGCCGCCACCCGGCGATAACTTCCGCACCAAACGCCAATTCCGTGAACCATCTTCCATTCTTTTAGGCTTTTGCCACAAACAACCTTTCTCATGCCCCTTAATGTTGTGTTTTTGCACGGTGAGAGAACGTGTCACTCCTTCATATACTTTCCCGGTCACAATAAAACGGCTTCAGGCCGTACCAAAACGACAAACACAAATCTCATTCTGATTACCCTACCGGTGCTGTACAGAGTGAACCAGGCGAAAGCTATGTTTCAGGAGTGCAACAATGAGTACATTAAGCCACGCGGCGAGCAGTGCGGAGAAGCGCACTAACGCTCGCTACTGGATAGTGGTGATGCTGTTTATCGTCACGTCCTTTAACTATGGTGACCGCGCCACGCTGTCGATTGCCGGCTCTGAAATGGCAAAAGACATTGGGCTTGATCCGGTTGGCATGGGGTATGTTTTCTCCGCATTTTCATGGGCCTATGTTATTGGTCAGATCCCGGGTGGCTGGCTGCTCGATCGTTTTGGATCCAAGCGCGTCTACTTCTGGTCCATCTTTATCTGGTCGATGTTTACCCTGTTGCAGGGCTTCGTCGATATCTTCAGCGGCTTCGGTATTATCGTCGCGCTCTTTACTCTCCGCTTCCTGGTGGGGTTAGCAGAAGCGCCATCCTTCCCGGGTAATAGCCGCATCGTGGCCGCCTGGTTCCCGGCGCAGGAGAGGGGAACGGCGGTGGCGATTTTTAACTCTGCCCAGTATTTCGCGACGGTGATCTTTGCGCCAATCATGGGCTGGCTGACGCATGAAGTGGGCTGGTCACACGTCTTCTTCTTCATGGGCGGATTGGGGATTGTCATCAGCTTTATCTGGCTGAAAGTGATCCACGAGCCGAACCAACATCCGGGCGTGAACAAGAAAGAGCTGGAGTACATTGCGGAAGGCGGGGCGCTGATCAACATGGATCAGAAAAGCCAAAAAGCAAAAGTCCCGTTGAGCCAGAAATGGGCGCAGATCAAGCAGCTTGTCGGTTCGCGCATGATGATTGGCATCTACCTGGGGCAGTATTGCATTAACGCCTTAACCTACTTCTTTATCACCTGGTTCCCGGTGTATCTGGTGCAGGCACGCGGTATGTCGATTCTGAAAGCAGGCTTTGTCGCCTCCGTACCGGCTATCTGCGGCTTTGTGGGGGGCGTACTGGGTGGGGTGATTTCCGACTGGCTGATGCGTCGTACCGGTTCGCTGAACATCGCCCGTAAAACGCCAATTGTGCTCGGCATGTTGCTTTCAATGACCATGGTGTTCTGTAACTACGTCAGCGCGGAGTGGATGATCATCGGCTTTATGGCGATGGCTTTCTTCGGGAAAGGGATTGGTGCGCTGGGCTGGGCAGTGATGGCGGATACCGCGCCAAAAGAGATCAGCGGCCTGAGCGGCGGTCTGTTTAACATGTTTGGCAACATCTCCGGGATTGTCACCCCGATTGCCATTGGCTACATCGTCGGGACCACGGGCTCATTCAACGGTGCGCTGATTTATGTGGGTGTGCACGCCCTGGTGGCGGTCCTGAGCTATCTGGTGCTGGTGGGTGATATCAAACGCATTGAACTCAAACCTGTAGCGGAGCGTGGCTGATGACAACACAATCGAGCCCGGTTATTACCGACATGAAGGTCATCCCGGTGGCCGGCCAGGACAGCATGCTGCTTAATATTGGCGGCGCGCATAACGCCTGGTTTACCCGCAATATCGTGGTGCTGACCGACAGCGCAGGGAACACCGGCGTTGGGGAAGCGCCGGGCGGTGAGGTGATTTTCCAGACGCTGTCAGACGCCATTCCGCAGGTGGTCGGCCAGGAGGTCGCCCGTCTGAATAAAGTGGTCCAGCGTGTTCACAAAGGCAACCAGTCGGCGGACTTTGACACCTTCGGTAAAGGTGCCTGGACGTTTGAGCTGCGCGTCAATGCCGTCGCCGCGCTGGAGGCCGCCCTGCTCGATTTGCTCGGTAAGGCGCTGAACGTTCCGGTCTGTGAACTGCTGGGGCCGGGCAAACAGCGTGACGCGGTGACGGTACTTGGCTATCTGTTTTATGTTGGCGATCGGCAAAAAACCGATCTGCCTTATCTGGCGCACTCGCCGGGCCACCATGAGTGGTATCACCTCCGTCACCAGGAGGCGCTCTCCAGTGACGCGGTGGTTCGGCTGGCCGAGGCGGCACAGGACCGCTACGGTTTTAAAGACTTCAAACTCAAAGGCGGGGTATTACCCGGCGAGCAGGAGATTGAAACCGCGCGTGCGCTCAAGAAACGTTTTCCGGATGCCCGCATTACCGTTGACCCTAACGGAGCCTGGCTGCTGGATGAGGCTATCGCCCTGTGCAAAGGGCTGGGCGATGTCCTGACCTACGCGGAAGATCCGGTTGGGGCTGAACAAGGCTTCTCGGGTCGCGAGGTGATGGCGGAATTCCGACGTGCCACCGGGCTACCGGTCGCTACGAACATGATCGCCACCAACTGGCGTGAAATGGGCCATGCGGTCATGCTGAATGCGGTCGATATTCCGCTGGCAGACCCGCACTTCTGGACGCTTTCAGGCGCCGTGCGTGTGGCGCAGCTGTGTGATGACTGGGGGCTCACCTGGGGTTGTCACTCCAATAACCATTTCGATATTTCGCTGGCGATGTTTACCCACGTTGGCGCGGCGGCACCGGGTCACCCAACCGCTATCGACACACACTGGATTTGGCAGGAGGGTGAGGCCCGCCTGACGAAAAATCCGCTGGAAATTAAAAACGGCACCATCGCCGTACCGGATGCGCCTGGATTGGGCGTGGAGCTTGACTGGGATCAGGTCCACAAGGCGCATGAAGCGTATAAAAAACTGCCGGGCGGCGCGCGTAATGACGCCGGGCCGATGCAGTACCTGATCCCTGGCTGGACATTTGACCGTAAGCGCCCTGTTTTTGGACGTCACTGATAAAAGGATTGCACCATGAGCACTTTTACCACCCCTGTTGTTACTTCCATGCAGATCATTCCGGTTGCCGGCCATGACAGCATGCTGATGAACCTGAGCGGCGCACATGCGCCGTTTTTCACCCGCAATATTGTCATTATTAAAGATAACGCCGGGCATACCGGCGTGGGGGAAATCCCGGGCGGTGAGAAGATCCGCAAAACGCTTGAAGACGCCATCCCGCTGGTGGTGGGAAAAACGCTGGGCGAATATAAAAACGTCTTAAATACCGTGCGGAATACCTTTGCCGATCGCGATGCGGGTGGCCGTGGGCTGCAAACGTTTGATCTGCGCACCACCATCCACGTGGTGACCGGCATCGAAGCCGCCATGCTGGATCTGTTAGGTCAACACCTGGGGGTTAACGTTGCTTCCCTGCTGGGTGAGGGGCAGCAACGCAGCGAAGTGGAGATGCTGGGCTATCTGTTCTTTGTTGGCGACCGCAACCTGACGCCGTTGCCATACCAGAGCCAGCCGGACGAGCAATGTGACTGGTACCGACTCCGCCACGATGAAGCGATGACGCCGGATGCGGTGGTGCGCCTGGCGGAGGCCGCGTACGAAAAATATGGTTTTAATGATTTCAAACTGAAGGGCGGCGTGCTGGCCGGAGAAGAAGAGGCCGAAGCTATCTCAGCCCTGGCTAAACGATTCCCGCAGGCGCGCGTCACGCTGGATCCGAACGGGGCCTGGTCGCTTGATGAAGCGATCGCCATCGGCAAGCAGCTGAAAGGCGTGCTGGCCTACGCGGAGGATCCGTGCGGGGCAGAACAAGGTTTCTCTGGCCGTGAAGTGATGGCGGAGTTCCGCCGCGCCACGGGTTTACCTACCGCGACCAACATGATCGCCACCGACTGGCGTCAGATGGGTCACACCTTGTCCCTGCAGTCTGTCGATATTCCGCTGGCTGACCCGCATTTCTGGACGATGCAGGGCTCGGTACGCGTGGCGCAGATGTGCCATGAGTTCGGTCTGACCTGGGGCTCGCACTCCAATAACCACTTTGATATCTCGCTGGCGATGTTCACCCACGTGGCCGCTGCCGCGCCGGGCACGATCACCGCGATCGACACCCACTGGATCTGGCAGGAAGGCAATCAGCGTCTGACGAAAGCGCCGTTTGAAATCAAAGGGGGGATGGTGCAGGTCCCGTCCACACCGGGTCTGGGCGTGGAGCTGGATATGGATCAGGTGATGAAAGCCCACGAGCTGTACCAGAAACATGGGCTGGGTGCGCGCGATGACGCGATGGCGATGCAGTATCTGATCCCAGAGTGGACATTCGACAATAAACGTCCGTGCATGGTACGATAAATGCATTGGGACCGCTCCCATTGGCGGTTCTTTACGTGGTGTATGCTTAACGTAACGACTATGCGTAAGGATGGCTTATGAAAATTGTTATCGCACCGGACTCGTATAAGGAAAGTTTGAGTGCGCTTAAGGTTGCGACAGCGATAGAGCAGGGTTTTCGCGAGATCTTTCCTGAGGCGGTTTACGTCAAACTGCCGGTCGCGGACGGCGGTGAAGGCACCGTCGAAGCGATGATCGCGGCAACGCAGGGACGCATTGTGCATGTTCCGGTGACCGGCCCTCTGGGCCATCGCGTGGAAGGGTTTTACGGGATATCCGGCGACGAGAAGAGCGCCTTTATCGAAATGGCGGCGGCCAGTGGTCTTGAGCTGGTTGCACCTTCGCAGCGCGATCCTCTGAAAACGACCTCCTGGGGCACGGGTGAACTTATCCGTCACGCGCTGGATGCGGGCGTTAAGCATATCATCATCGGCATCGGGGGCAGCGCCACCAATGATGGCGGTGCAGGAATGGTGCAGGCGCTGGGGGCCAGGCTGCTGGACGACCGTGAACAGCCGCTGGGGCAGGGCGGAGGCGAGCTGGGCAAACTTGCCCGTATCGACCTGAGCGGGCTGGACAAGCGTCTGGCCGAGTGCCGCATAGAAGTGGCCTGCGATGTGACGAATCCGCTTACCGGTAAGCTGGGCGCATCAGCGGTTTTTGGCCCGCAAAAGGGGGCCACACCCGAGATGATCATCACTTTGGACAACGCGCTTGCGCACTATGCGCGGATCATTGCCCGGGATCTTGATATGGATGTGCTCAACCTGGCGGGCGGCGGTGCGGCAGGGGGGATGGGGGGGGCGCTGTACGCCTTCTGCGGTGCGCAACTGCGCCCGGGC
>NZ_JALW01000030.1:0-12438 GCF_000710795.1 Enterobacter sp. T1-1
CCGTCCGTTCCGCCACTTATTAAAAGCCCTGAGTTAACGCTCAGGGCTTTTTTCTTATCTGCTTCCCAATTATTGCTAAATCAGCAAAAATCCTCTGCGTTTTACGACCTTTTTCAGCATAACGCCAGCAGCGATAATCTTCCTCAGTTGACGAATATTACGAATAACGAGGAATGACATGACTATCCCTGCATTAGGCCTGGGCACTTTCCGCCTGAAAGACGACGTTGTTATCGCATCGGTCAAAACCGCCCTTGAGCTTGGCTATCGCGCAATTGATACCGCGCAGATTTATGAAAATGAAGCTGCGGTTGGCCAGGCGATTGAAGAAAGCGGTGTACCGCGTAACGAACTGTTTATCACCACCAAAATCTGGATCGAGAACCTCAGTAAAGACAAGCTGATCCCAAGCCTGAAAGAGAGCCTGAAGAAGCTGCGTACTGACTATGTCGATCTGACCCTGATCCACTGGCCATCTCCGAATGATGCCGTTTCTGTAGAAGAATTTATGCAGGCGCTGCTGGAAGCGAAAGAGCAGGGCTTAACCCGTCAAATTGGTATTTCGAACTTCACCATTCCGTTGATGGAAAAAGCCATCGCTGCCGTTGGCGCAGAGAACATTGCCACCAACCAGATTGAGCTCTCCCCTTATCTGCAAAACCGCAACGTGGTGGCGTGGGCCAAACAGCACGGCATTCACATCACTTCTTACATGACGCTGGCATACGGTAAAGCGCTGAAAGATGAGGTCATTGCACGTATTGCAAATAAACATAACGCAACGGCTGCACAGGTGATCCTGGCCTGGGCGATGGGTGAAGGTTATGCCGTTATTCCATCTTCAACGAAGCGTGAAAACCTGGCCAGCAACCTGCTAGCTGTGGATCTCCAGCTGGATGAAGAAGACAAAAAAGCGATCGCTGCCCTGGAGTGCAACGATCGCCTGGTGAGCCCGGAAGGTTTAGCGCCAGACTGGGATTAATATTGACTTACCCTCTGTACGCTTAACCCTCACACAGCTCCTTCGGGAGCTGTTTTTATATGCTCGCTCAGAAAGTCGATAAAGGCACGGATACGCGTGCTCACCGCTCTGTCACTGTAGTAAACCGCACTGAAGGGCATCTCTACCGGCAGACGCTTGTCCGCCATTAACTCCACGAGATCACCGCGCGCAATTTCTTTATCAATCATGTAATCAGACAAACAGGCGATCCCGTTTCCTTCAAGACACAACTGCTTCAGCGTTTCCCCGCTGTTGGACGACAACCCGCAGGTGATCTCATGCAGCTGACCATCAGGGCAGGCGACAGGCCAGGTATTCAGTGATACCGGCTCGGTGAAACCCAGACATAGATGCTGCTTCAGCTCTTCAACGGTTTCAGGTTTGCCGTGTTCAGCGATGTATTGTGGTGAGGCGATGATTTTACGGTAGCTGGCAAACAGAGGACGCGCGCGCAGGCTTGAGTCCGTCAGGGTTCCCGCCCGGATCGCCACATCGACTTTACGTTCGATAAGATTGATAAAGGTCTCGGAGGAGACCAAAGAGAGCGTCATCTCCGGATAGCGTTCACGGAAAGGTTTAATCAGCGGCATCAGAAAGTGCAGAACTACCGGTGTGGCCGCATCAATACGCAATAGCCCACGCGGTGTGCTGCGCGTTTCCATGATCTCAGTCTCTGCTGCAGCCATCTCCTGTAAGACAGACTGCACCCGGCGGAAGTACCGTTCACCTTCTTCCGTCAGGCTCAACTGCCGCGTCGTGCGGTTGAGAAGACTCACCCCAAGCTTCATCTCAAGCTTTTTCACCGAGCGGCTTACAGCAGAGTTTGCCTGCCCTAACTGCTCTGCCGCGCGGCTAAAACTGCCACTTTCGACGACGGCGACAAAGATTGTCAGCTCTTCCGAGGTTGCTTTCATTGTTGCACCACCTGCAAAATTCTATTGAGATTTTGACCATTTTTGTTATTTAAACACTGGCGCATACTGCCTGTCATCTTAATCCTGATGATACGGAGTATTTTATGCCACTGGCGCTACTTGCCCTGACGATCAGTGCCTTTGCAATTGGCACGACCGAATTTGTTATCGTAGGACTGGTTCCTACCATCGCTAACCAGCTTGCTATCTCATTACCTTCAGCCGGGCTGTTGGTCTCCATCTATGCTTTGGGTGTCGCTGTCGGCGCGCCCGTCCTGACGGCATTAACCGGGCGATTCCCGCGTAAGCAACTGTTGGTCGCGCTGATGGTGCTCTTCACGGCCGGCAATATACTGGCCTGGCAGGCGCCGGACTACACGACGCTGGTCATTGCCCGCCTGCTGACTGGCCTTGCTCATGGGGTGTTCTTCTCGATTGGCTCCACCATTGCAACCAGCCTGGTACCCAAAGAGAAAGCCGCATCAGCCATTGCCATTATGTTTGGCGGATTGACCGTCGCACTGGTCACCGGCGTACCATTAGGGACGTTCATCGGGCAACATTTCGGCTGGCGTGAAACCTTCCTCGCCGTTTCTTTACTGGGCGTGATTGCATTGGTGGCCAGTCTGCTGCTGGTACCGTCGAATATTCCCGGCCGTACAAGTGCAAGACTGAGCGATCAGATTAAGGTGCTCACACATCCTCGTTTGCTGCTCATCTATGCCGTTACGGCGCTGGGCTACGGCGGCGTGTTCACGGCATTCACCTTCCTCGCTCCAATGATGCAGGATCTGGCCGGCTTCTCTCCTGCAGCGGTAAGCTGGATTTTACTGGGGTACGGTATCTCTGTGGCGATTGGCAACATCTGGGGAGGTAAGCTCGCGGATAAGCATGGTGCTGTACCAGCGCTTAAGTTTATCTTCGCGGCACTGGTGATTCTGCTGATGCTCTTCCAGTTCACGGCATCGATTCAGTACGCCGCGCTGGTAACGGTACTGGTCATGGGCATCTTTGCCTTTGGTAATGTACCCGGCCTGCAGGTCTACGTGGTACAAAAAGCCGAACGCTATACGCCAAATGCGGTGGATGTGGCTTCTGGTCTGAACATTGCCGCCTTCAACATTGGTATCGCGATCGGCTCTATCGTTGGCGGGCAGACGGTGGAGCACTTTGGATTAACCCAAACCCCGTGGATTGGTGCCGTTATTGTGCTCGTTGCCTTCCTGCTGATTGGTCTGAGCGGGCGCCTTGATAAACCCTCTCGCGTAGCGCTTGGTTAAACCTCAGTAAGTGCTTGCTTACAAAACTGGAAAGAGGTTTCTCAGTAATTGCGTTGAAAGTGTGACCTAAAATCCCTATAACATTAGAACCAGTCCGTTTTCCGGGCTGGTTCATGTTACAGAGGTTGTTTCCAAAAGTGCGAAAAAATACCTATGCCATGCGTTATGTTGCCGGAATGCCCGCGGAGAGGATCTTGCCTCCCGGGTCGTTTGCGAGCATCAGCCAGGCATTACCTGCCGGTACACCGTTAAGCAGCGATGAAAAAATTCGGGTGCTGGTATGGAATATCTTTAAACAGCAGCGCGCGGATTGGTTATCCGTCCTCAAGAACTTTGGTAAAGATGCCCATCTGGTTCTGCTGCAGGAGGCGCAAACCACGCCTGAGCTGGTAAGGTTTGCGACCACTAACTATCTCGCCGCCGACCAGGTGCCCGCATTTGTATTGCCGCAACATCCCTCTGGCGTGATGACCCTTTCTGCCGCGCATCCGGTTTACTGCTGCCCGCTGCGCGAACGCGAGCCTATCCTGCGACTGGCAAAATCGGCGCTGGTGACGGTCTACCCACTGCCTGACACGCGGCTACTGATGGTCGTGAACATCCATGCGGTAAACTTCAGTCTGGGCGTGGATGTGTATAGTAAGCAGTTACTTCCGATTGGTGACCAGATAGCCCATCACAGTGGGCCTATTATTATGGCCGGGGATTTCAATGCCTGGAGCCGTCCACGCATGAACGCGCTGTATCGCTTTGCGCGGGAGATGTCGCTGCGTGAAGTTCGTTTTAGTGATGACCAGCGCAAGAAAGCGTTCGGTCGTCCTCTCGATTTCGTTTTCTATCGTGGTTTGAGCGTGCATGATGCCTCTGTTCTGGTCACTCGCGCCTCCGATCACAACCCGCTACTAGTGGAATTCAGTCCCGGCAAACCTGATTAATATGGTGAGTCAGGTCTGCCGTGGGGCAGGCCGGTTGAGTGCTGCCCTTTACTTTAACCAACGCAAGGACAGTACAATGACAACAACACACTCTCATCACGACAACGTCGAAAAACAGTTTGGTTCCCAGGCAAGCGCCTATCTGACCAGCGCCGTACATGCTTCTGGCCGCGATCTGGTGCGTCTCGGCGAGCGTCTCTCGGCGTTTCCGCAGGCGACGGTGCTGGATTTAGGCTGCGGAGCAGGGCATGCCAGCTTTACAGCAGCGCAGCATGTGGCTCAGGTTACGGCGTATGATTTATCCAGCCAGATGCTGGAGGTAGTGGCGGAGGCGGCAAAAGCCAAAGGGCTCAACAATGTCGATACGCGCCAGGGCTATGCCGAATCCTTACCTTTCGAAGAGGCGTCGTTTGACGTTGTTATCAGCCGTTACTCCGCGCACCACTGGCACGATGTCGGCCAGGCATTACGGGAAGTCAAACGCGTGCTGAAGCCGGGTGGAATCGTCATCATTATGGACGTCATGTCTCCGGGTCACCCTGTACGGAACATCTGGCTGCAGACGGTTGAAGCGCTGCGTGACACCTCGCACGTGCAGGATTATTCCAGTGGGGAGTGGTTAACGTTTATCACTGAGGCCGGTTTAATTTCACGTTCACTGATAACCGATCGCTTACCGCTGGAATTTAGTTCGTGGATCGCCCGTATGCGCACCCCGGACGCGTTAAGCCAGGCCATACGGTTGTATCAGGACAGTGCTTCCTCAGAGGTGAAGGCCTACTTTGAATTGCAGGATGACGGTTCGTTTACCAGCGATACCATCATGGTTGAAGCGCAAAAAGCGAAGTAAAAAAAAAGCACCGAGGGGAATCGGTGCCTTTTTATCTTTGTATCGTGTAATCAGGAGTCTGGCGTGGCGCTGTTTTTCACAAACAGTGTCAGCTGGTCGCCTGGTTGCAGATTGTCAGTATCATTATTCCAGCGCATCACATCCTTAATGTTCACGCCGTGTCGTTTTGCGATACTGGACAGTGAATCGCCTTTACGCACGCGATAGGTAATGCTATCGCTGTTATTGGCGAGACGCTGTGCGCTGCTACCCGCACCCACCGTCAGTGTCTGACCCACTCTCAGGCCTGAGCTGCGCAGGTTATTCCACTGCTGCAGATCTTTTGCTGTCACGCCAAGACGTGATGCAATGCCCGAAAGCGTATCACCGCTACGAACCTTATAGCTGCGGCTGTTGACTGATGATGCATCCGCAATCAGCGTTGACTGAACGGCGGCAATTTCACCAGACGCTAAAGACTCACGTAACTGTTCAGCATGTTTCTGCGGAACCATTACATACTGTGGGCCACTCGCCCCCAGCGTTGAGCCTTTAACACCCGCGTTAAAGGTTTTCAGTTTACTTACCGACATACCCGTCATATCGGCAACCTGTTGAATATCAACCGGGTTGCTGAGGCGAACGCGCGCCAGTGCACGACTTTCGTCTGGTGTTGGCAGTTGTACACCGTAACGCTTGCTGTTTTTGAGAATATCACTCAATGCCAGCATCTTCGGTACGTAAATCTTCGTTTCCTGTGGCAGTGAGAGCGACCAAAAATCGGTGGATTTACCCCGTGCTTTATTCGCTTTCATTGCCTTCAGTACACGACCTTCGCCACTATTATACGCCGCAACCGTTAACAACCAGTCGCCGTCAAACATCTTGTTCAGACGTTGCATCATGTCGAGAGCGGCTGTCGTGGAAGCGACAACATCGCGACGCGCATCATAGTTACGGGTCTGTTTCAAACCGTAATTTCGCCCGGTGCTCGGAATGATCTGCCAAATACCTGCGGCATTGGCGCCAGACGTCGCGTGTGGGTCAAAAGCGCTCTCCACTATGGGTAGGAGTACCAGCTCCATAGGCATGTTACGTTTCTTAACTTGCCCGGCTATCCAGTACATATACGGCTCTGCCCGTAACGTTACATCGTGGAGATAGCTCTTATTTCTTAAATACTTCTGTTTCTGTTCGCGAATCCGGCTGTTTTCCGGAATTCCCATCTTTAGCTCGTCGCCAATAGAGGTCCACAAGTTTTGATCCTGCGCGAAAGATGTCCCATCGTCCAACCAACGCGCTGAGCTTGTAAACTTCCCTGCTTCCCCTTGACCAGCTGCAGAAAGGCTCTGTGCGTGCTGTTGTACGTTGCTGCCGTTCTGCGACTGGCAACCAACAAGCAGGACAGAGGCGAGTAAGATCGCTTTTGCCTTCATGTGTGTGTCAATAGTTGCTTAAAAGACGAGCGATGATAACGGCGAAATTTTGAAAAGGCAACCCGCAATTATCTGAAGTTATCTTTCTTTGACCTTAACCATGCAAATCGCTGTTCTGGTTGTTGCAATTTTGTTTCTTGGTTAATTTTATTAATTAAATCAATGTCATCTGTTCTAAGAAATAAATTAATTTTACGCTCGTTTTTCAGAATTACGGGTAGTGTTTTTTGGTTTTTTGCACGTAACTCCTTCACTTTCTGATAGTAATCCTGAATCGCACGATCCTCAGGTAAAATGCTGGCAGAAAACTTCATATTTCCTAATGTATACTCATGCGCGCAACAAATTACAGTATCGTCAGGCAGGGCATTAATTTTTTGTAAAGATTGGTACATCTGGGCTGGCGTGCCTTCAAACAGTCTTCCACAGCCGCCAGAAAACAGCGTATCGCCACAAAACAGATAAGGTTTGCTGTAGAAACACAGATGTCCCAAAGTGTGACCTGGTGTAGCAAATACGGAAAACTCCCACTCACGTATGAGGATATTTTTGCCTTCTTCGACTACTTGCGTGATTCCCTTATCTTGTGCCTCTGCCGGTCCGTAAACCACCAGATGCGGGAACCGGGCGCGCAGCTCAGGCACACCGCCGGTATGATCGTGGTGATGGTGGGTCAGGAGGATGGCTTCAGGCTGCCAGCCGTTCTCTTTTATTGCCTGCAGAACCGGGGCGGCCTCTCCGGGGTCGACAATGACGCATCGACGCGCGTCATCGACTAAAACCCAGATGTAATTGTCCTCAAAGGCAGGAATACTGATAAGATTCATACATTACCTCTTATAGCGTGGCGGGTGTTTTGATGAAACCGGCAAGGATACCTCAGACTGTCGCAGCACCGGAACGTTGGGCGGAATTGCCCTGGGGTGAATACTATCGCGAGGCGTTAGAACTACAGCTTAAGCCCTGGCTCGCGAAAATGTATGGCTTTCACCTGCTTAAGATTGGCAATCTCAGCGCGGAAATCAATACCGAAAGCTGCGCTATCTCACATCAGGTCCATGTCTCTCTCGGCGGATCGCCCGTTCAGGTGAAGGCAGACCCTTTACATCTGCCGTTTGCGGAAAAGTCGGTTGATGCGTGCCTGCTGGCGCATACGATACCCTGGTGCAGCGATCCTCATCGCATGCTGCGTGAAGCCGATCGCGTGCTGATAGATGACGGCTGGCTGGTGATAAGCGGGTTTAATCCGCTGAGCCTGATGGGGCTGCGCAAGCTGGTGCCCGTATTACGCCGCACTCCCCCTTATAACAGCCGGATGTTCACCATGATGCGCCAGCTGGACTGGCTTTCGCTGCTGAATTTTGAAGTGCTCAGCTACGGCGGATTTCAGGTACTGCCCTGGGCCAGAAAAGGGGGCGTTTTGCTGAGTACCCATTTGCCCGCATTAGGTTGCTTGCAGTTTATCGTTGCGCGTAAGCGAACCATTCCCCTGACGCTTAACCCGATGAAGCAGAGCAAAACCAAAACGCCGATCCGCCAGACCGTGGGGGCCACGCGGCAGTACAGAAAACCGTAATCAGGATTCAGGCTGATAGCCTGCGTCCTCATGTGCCGGGTTAGCGGCCGCCGTCCGCGCCAGTTCATCGCAGCGCTCGTTTTCCGGGTGGCCGGCATGGCCTTTTACCCATTCCCACTTAATATTATGCTGGCCCAGCGCCGCATCCAGTCGTTTCCAGAGATCGACATTCTTGACGGGCTTCTTATCTGCTGTCTTCCAGCCGCGCTTTTTCCAGTTGTGGATCCACTGGGTGATCCCCTGGCGCACGTACTGGCTGTCGGTACTGAGCACCACGTCACAATGTTCTTTTAAGGCTTCCAGCGCCACGATGGCCGCCATCAACTCCATGCGGTTGTTGGTGGTCAGGAAATACCCTTCACTAAAAGTTTTTTCGTGCTGACGATAGCGCATAATCGCGCCATAGCCGCCAGGCCCTGGGTTACCGAGACAAGATCCATCGGTGAAAATTTCTACCTGTTTACGCATCTCTGGTAGACTTCCTGTATTTGAAACGTTCAGTTAAACGATAAGTCTGACATAAATGACCGCTATGAGCACTGCAATTACTCGCCAGATTGTTCTTGATACCGAAACCACCGGTATGAACCAGATCGGCGCGCACTACGAAGGGCACAAGATCATTGAGATCGGTGCTGTTGAAGTGGTGAACCGTCGTCTGACGGGGAACAACTTCCACGTCTATCTCAAACCCGATCGGCTGGTGGATCCCGAAGCGTTCGGCGTTCATGGTATTGCCGATGAGTTCTTGCTGGATAAACCGACCTTCGCGGAGGTGGCGGACGAATTTCTGGACTACATCAAAGGCGCAGAGCTCGTCATTCACAACGCCTCGTTCGATATCGGCTTTATGGACTACGAGTTTAGTAAACTCCAGCGCGATATCCCCAAAACGAACACCTTCTGTAAGGTCACTGACAGCCTGGCGCTGGCCAGGAAGATGTTCCCCGGCAAGCGTAACAGCCTCGATGCGCTCTGTTCACGTTATGAAATAGACAACACCAAGCGAACGCTGCACGGGGCATTGCTCGATGCCCAGATCCTGGCGGATGTCTATCTGGCGATGACCGGCGGTCAAACGTCAATGAAGTTCAGCATGGAGAATGAATCTCAGCAGACGCAGGGCGAAGCGGGAATTCAGCGTGTTGTTCGCCAGGCCAGCCGCTTGCGGGTTGTTTTAGCGAGTGATGAAGAGCTTCTCAACCACGAATCTCGTCTGGATCTGGTCCAGAAGAAGGGCGGAAGCTGTATGTGGCGTGCGTAAGGCATGCCAGAATGCCTGTAAAATCACCGTTCGGGTGATTTTTGCAGCAAACGATTCAAAACGTGAGAAAAAGCGTTGACGAGTTCAGAGGCAAACCGTAATATGCGCCTCGTTCCCAAGGGAACACAGCGGAGCGGTAGTTCAGTCGGTTAGAATACCTGCCTGTCACGCAGGGGGTCGCGGGTTCGAGTCCCGTCCGTTCCGCCACTATTCAGGCCCACGTTATTTATAACGTGGGCCTTTTTCATTTCTGCGTTTCCTCAATCCTGAATTTCTCTCGTCTACCCGGCCCGTTGCTGTCGTCACGCGGTGAATGGCTGAGTTCCTGTTTAATTTATTTTTAATTAAAAATCTCATTCTGTTATTTTTATTAAAATAATCAATTTGATTTATTATTCTTTTCGTGTAAGTTCTTAACCGTTAATTATTCTTTTCCTCCTCCTTCCTTGTTCTTTCATTAATAGCTGTTTGATGTCAACTATTCCTAATGCGGCGTAGAGCGTTGCGTGGTTTTTTCCTACCCATATAAAGAGGTCAGACATGATAGTTTTAAGCATCATGTCGATGAACCCTGTGGACATGAATTATCTCAGAAAGGTTTCAACGTAAGGTAGTTCAGGGTGTATCAACAAAAAAGTTTATATATCCACAATTTAGTGAGTGAAATTCACCAAGGACTGTAAGTATGACGGACAATAAAGTCATTTTAGCGGTCAATAACGGAGACGGAAAAACTCGGTTGTTGACCGCAGATGCAGGCCGGACGGTTAAGGTAAAACTTATCCCCGGCAATAAATATTTATTGAAGAATATTAACGACGACTTCGCTCCAGAAAATATTACGCTGCAGCGCGTAGACAAGGCGCTGCACATTATCCAGGAAGGCGATACACAGCCAAGCATAATTATTGAAGATTACTTCAATGGTGATCCTAACAACCCGGTGCTGATGGGCATGGCGGAAGATGGATTACTCTACGCCTATGTTCCTCTGTCGGGCGAAAGCTACGACACCGGCTATCTGCTTGCTGACGGCAACATGTCTCCTGTGGCGTTAGGCGGAGAACCGTTAGGCGCGGGTGGGCCTCTTCTGACGGCACCGGATGACGACAACGACATGCTGTTTGGCATGCTGGGATGGTTTGCACTTGCGGCGGCGGGTGTAGGGGCTGCTTTCGCGCTGTCTGAGATGGACAAGGACGACGGCGATAACCACTCCACGCCTGATAAGCCGAGCATTGGCACTACGATGGATGATGAAGGCTCAATCAAAGGCCCGTTAAAATCAGGTGATACGACCGATGACTCAACGCCGACGCTGACCGGTAAAGGTAAGCCTGGTGACACCATCCATATCTACGATAACGACAAAGAGATCGGCTCCGTTATCGTTGATGATGAAGGCGAGTGGAGCTATACGCCTGATAAGCCACTGGGCGAAGGCGAGCACGAGCTGACCGTCGTGGAAAAAGATCCTGACGGCAACGCGAGTCCTCCATCAGACCCGATTGTCATCGTTGTTGATACGGTTGCGCCAAAAGCGCCGACGATTGAACACATCATGGACAAAGTGGGTAAAACCACCGGTGAAATTCATGATGATGCTTACACCGACGATCCTCAACCGGAAATGAGCGGCACCGGTGAAGCTGGCGCAACGATCGCGATTTACGATAACGGTAAAAAGATCGGCGAAACCACCGTTAACGAGGATGGTCGTTGGTATTTCAAACCTTCCGAAAACCTCACTGACGGTAGCCACAGCATCACGGTCAGCCAGACGGATAAAGCGGGTAACGTCAGCGAACCGTCTGATGAGCGTGATTTTATTGTATTGACTGAACCTCCGGGAAAAGCAGAAACGCCTGAGGTGATTGACAATACCGGTCCGGTAACCGGTCCGCTCAAACCGGGCGATGTGACGGATGACAGTCAGCCTTCTTTCAGTGGAGAGGGAACACCGGGTAATACCATCATTATCAAAGACAATGATAAAGAGATCGGCTCGGTTATCGTCGACGACGAAGGTAAATGGTCATTTACACCTAAGGATGAACTTGCCGAGGGTGAACATAATGTCGTGGTCGTTGAGGAAGATCCGCTCGGCAATGAAGGCGATCCTTCCGATCCGATTCAGATTATTGTGGATACCACGCCGCCAGCCAAACCGGATATGGCCGATGCCCTGGATAATACCGGGCCGATTACGGGCCAGCTGAAAGGCGGTGACGTCACGGATGAAACCCGTCCGGTATTCAGCGGTAAAGGCGAACCGGGCGACACCGTGACCATTTATGATGGTGACGAGGTGCTTGGCACAACCGTTATTGACGATAAAGGCAACTGGACGCTGAAACCAGAGAAACCGCTGGGTGAAGGCGATCACAGCATCACCGTTACGCAGACGGATAAGGCGGGCAATACCAGCGACCCCTCGGAAGCGCTGGAGTTTGAAGTTGACACTACCGCGCCTGATGCTTCAGCAAATGTTCTGAATATTACCGCCGTTGCGGATGACGTAGGCGATCGTCAGGGCAATGTAGCCAGCGGTGACATCACCGATGACAGCAAACCGCTCATCAGTGGTATCGGTGAAGCCGGGAACACCGTCTTTGTCTACACCACCGACTCTTCCGGCAAACACCTGATTGGTACAGCGGTGGTAGGCAGTGATGGCACCTGGAGCCTGACACCAGAAACCCCACTGACGGAAGGCCTGAACAAGCTGACCCTGGAGACGCAGGACCCGGCGGGCAACCGCGTTGCCGGTGAAGCGCCGTCTTACGACATCAATCTGCTGATCCCGGTGAGTACTGCACCGTCCATCAACAGCGTTGTGGACAACGCCGAGCCGCACGTCGGTCCAATGCAGAAAGGTGAATCCACCAACGACACCACCCCAACCCTGAGCGGCAGCGCTGCACCGGGCGACATTGTGTCTATCCTCGACAACGGGAAAGTGATTGGCACCGTCACGGCGGACAGCAACGGGAAGTGGGCGTTCACCCCGGATACCGCGCTGGCGGATGGCAAGCACACCTTCACCGTCACTGCGACTGACGCAGCGGGCAACGCGCGCACCAGCGGCAGCTTCCCGATCGTGATTGACACTGCGGCACCGTCTCCGGCAGAAAATATCGTTATTAATGATAACGTGGGCGACAAGCAGGGGCCGGTAGGTCCAGGCGACACCACCGACGA